>CABROZ010000117.1 GCA_902472795.1 uncultured Bacteroides sp.
GATGGCACGTCTTCTTCGTTCGGCGGCCGAAACGGCAGAATTGTACATCAGGGGCAGTTCGACGTTTTCTACAGAGGTTGTTTTGGGCAGCAGGTTGTAGTTCTGGAAGACAAAGCCTATTTTCCGGTTGCGCAGGATGGCACGTTGGGGTTTCGACATGGTACGTACCGAGATTCCGTCCAAATAATATTCTCCGCTTGTTGGAGTATCGAGGCATCCCAAGGTGTTCAACAGAGTGGACTTTCCCGATCCGGATGTTCCCATGATGGTGACAAATTCTCCTTCGGTTATGGTAAACGAGACCCCACGCAATGCGTGGACTGTCTCGTCTCCAACCTGGAAATTACGTTTTATATTTTGAAGTTCAATAACGACTTTACTCATGATATTCGTTTGATGAATTATTTGTTTTTCTTTTTGTTGTCCGGCGGACCAGGCATAAACGGACTTTTTTCAGTATCGCCGTTTTGGTTTATTGCCTCAGGGGCATTGTTTGCACCCGATTTACCGATGGTGGCTTCGGTCACGATGACAGTGCCAGCGGTGATGCCGCTTACGATTTCTGTATTGATGCCGTTGGAAATGCCTATTTCAACCGGATGAGCAGTGAAGGTATTTCCTTCGAGAGTCCATACCTTATGTTCTGCATCGCAATCGTTCACAATGTCATTCTCGTTAATGAGCGGTGCTTCGGGCGTAAAGCGCAGAGCACGCGAAGGAACGCACAGTACGTCTTTTCTATCCAACGTATAAATGGTAACGTTGGCTGTCAGCCGTGGTTTCAGTTTCAGGTCGGGATTGGGTGCCGAGATGACTACTTCGTAGGTAACAACCGTGCTTGAGGTAGAGCTGCTTGTCGAGCTTGATGAGCTGTCGTCTCCCAGACGGATTTGTGTTACCTTTCCTTCGAAAACATCATTGGGGTAGGCATCTACAGTAAAGGTCACGCGTTGTCCTTCTTCTACACCGCCTATATCTGCTTCATCTACGTCGGCCACTACTTGCATCTGTGTCAGGTCGGCAGCGATGGTGAACAGGGTCGGAGTCTCGAAGCCGGAAGCTACTGTCTGTCCTTCTTCTACATCCTTGCTGATGACCACGCCATCGATGGGCGAAGTGATGGTTGCATATGCCAGGTTCCGTTCAGCTTTTGCTAACGTGGCTTTACAGCTTTCGTAAGTGCTTTTTGCTTTTTCGTAATTGTAAAGTGACAGTTCGTAATCGGTATCGCTGATCAGTTGTTTTTCGTGCAACCCTTTGTTACGCTTGTAGTTTTTTTCCTGATATTCATATTCTGCTTTTGCTCCGTTATAAGTAGCTCTTTGCGATTCTACTTCCGTCAAAAGCGTCACACGGTCCATTTCAGCAATGAGCTGCCCTTTGGTTACTACGGAATTGTAATCGACATATATTTTGTCGATAATTCCACTGACTTGCGTACCTACTTCCACTTCGGTTACCGGTTCGATGGTTCCGGTTGCGGTTACCGATTCAGAAATTTCGCCTTTGCCTACTGTGGCTGTGGCATAGGTAACTTTACTCTTGGCTGACGAACTTCCCAACAGCCAGGCTCCTACAGCACCTATCACAACGACAACAGCGATGATAAGAATAATTTTTTTCTTGTTCATATACTATTTTTTTTAAATATTTTTTCAATCTTGCTTGAGTTTCGCATGTGTTCAACTTATTGGTTGACAAGGCTTCAGTCTGCAATGCCACAAGGTTCGGAATGTCTTGTTTGATAAAGGGCCATTTAAAACGGCTCGTTACAAACTCCTTGTCAACTCGTCAACTTGTTGCTCGTCAACTGCAACTTGAGCTTGCGAAAGTGTGATTTTGGAATGTCTGTTTGCAGTACGAATTAGATCGAAATCTGTTCTCCTTGATAGAATTTCAATAATTGGGTATTCAGTATGGCCATGTATTTGGCTTGTAACATTTCCTGTTGTGCGCTAAGCAGGTTGTTCTTTTCAGTCAACAGTTCTATGGTATTTTTCATGCCGAAGTTAAACTGTTCCTGGATAAGGTTGTAGCTTATCTGTGTACTTTTCAGCTTTTCAACTGCTGCCACATAACGCTGTTGGGCGCTGTTTGCATCGAGCCATAGGCTTTCAATGGTCTTATAAAGCGTTTTCTGTTCGTCAAGCAGGTTTAGTTCGCTCGTCTGCTTTTGGATTTTTGCTTTTTGAACAGCACTCTTTGTCTGACGATTGGTAAAGATTGGAATACTGATCGTTAATCCTAAAGAGTTGTTCCAGTTCTGTTTGATTTGTTCAGAAAAGCTGAAGTCGTTGCCATTGGCATTGGTACTACCGATACCGGCACTGAGGCTCAAAGTGGGAATATAGCCGGCTTTTGCTATTTTGATATCTAAATCGGATGTTTCTACGCTCAGCTTACCGGCCTCAATTTCCGGGCGCAGGGCGAGGGCCGTGCGATAGACATCAGACTTTGAAGGCAGAGGAGTGAGAATGTTTTCATCTCCCAAGGTGGGGATGTACAGGTTCATCTCTTCTTCACCGTCCAATTCCAGGAGTTGTTTCAGTTGCAATTTATAATCTTGTAATGTGGCTTGTGCTGTGACAAGTTGATACTTGTCTGTACTGACCTGCGCTTCCAATTGGGTAAGGTCGCTTTGTGCGATGCTGCCGGCTTCGAACAAGGCTTTTCCGCGTTCGTATTGGGCTTTGCTCAGTTCCAGTGTCGATTCATTGACTTTGACCGATTCGGCAGCGTATAATATCTGGATGTAAATCTGGGTGATGCTTTCTTCGATGCTGTTCTCGCTTTGCGCTACACTCAGGTCGGCAATGCGGCTGTTTAGTTGCTGTTGCTTCAGACTGTTCAGTCGTTTGCCGCCGTTGTAGAGGGTCCAGTTGGCATCAATGCCATAAGTTCCGTTGTACGATGTTTTGCTTTGACTACTGGTGATGTTATCCCCACTGATGATGGTTCCGTTTTCACTGTTGGGTCTGTTTACGATACGCTGGCTGATGCTTGCCGACAGACTGGGAAAAAGTGCGGCTTTGGCTGTTTTGACATCTACTTCGCTGCTTTCAGCATTCAATTTGTTCTTGCGGATCGTAATATTCTGCTGGAGGGCATAGTCAATGCAGGTTCGCAAGTCCCATTGTTCGGGCAGCTTGGTGGTTTGCTCAACGTCTGCCTGAACGGTTGCTTGTACGATACTGTCATTTTGTGCTAATAACATCGCACAATTAGCCATGCAGAAAGTTATTACCGTCAATCTTCTAACATTTTTCATATCGGATTCTTCAATTTGATGTTCTTTTGTGGAAGCAAAGGTATCTTCCTTTCCGATAAGTGGCAAAAACGATAGATGTTCGTTCATTTTTTGCCGTCTAAAAAATGTTTTTTCTCGATAGAGTGGCAGTTGTTCTATTTCTCCTTTTTAGTGCTTTTATCGGGGAATTTTGGAACAAGTTTCATCAGCCTCAGAATTTGTTTCTGCCTTTTCTGTATGTAGGGTGAAGGGTGTGCCGAGTCGAAACGGATGGGGTTGGGCAGGGTAGCGGCTATCAGTGCGCATTGGCCGGCACTTAGCTTTCGGGCTGTGGTTTTGAACTTTTGTTTGGCAGCAGCTTGTGCGCCATATATGTTAGGTCCCATCTCAATGGAGTTCAGATAGACTTCCATGATTCTCTCTTTCGACCAGCACAGTTCGATGAGGCAGGTGAAATAGACTTCAAATCCCTTTCGTATCCATGACGACTGTGGCCATAGGAATACATTTTTGGCTGTCTGTTGGCTGATGGTACTTGCCCCCCTCTTGCGTTTGCGGGTCTTGTTTTCGTGCATAGCTTTCTTGATTTCCACGAAATCGAAGCCGTTGTGTGAAGCAAAACGGTTATCTTCCGAGGCGATGACAGCCATGGGCAGATGGGGAGAGATTTCGGTAAGAGGCACCCACGTGTGATGCCAGCGTGGTGAATTGCCTTCAAATACCTGCTGGATGCTGCGTATCACCATCAGTGGTGTGACGTAAACAGGCATAAAACGATAAACCACTACCATAAAGATAGTGGTTATAAAGAAAAACAGTATCAAGTTGCGAAGTATTCGCAAAGGTCTTTTCAATGTCATTGCTGAGCTTCTGCGTCTTTAATCATCTGTTCGCTGGCGTACATATAGACTTCTACACGGCGGTTCTGCTCTGCCGACAGGCTTTCGTCATACTGGTCATAGCCCACTCCTGTCACCTGTTTGAATTGTGCCGGTGAGACGCCACAGTCCTGCAGATAATTTTCTACGGCATAGGCACGGTCTTTCGAAACTTTGATATTGGCCTCATAAGTTCCGACCTTGTCCGTATGTCCGATGATGGCAATGTCGGTTGTCGTATCATCTTTTAAGATTTGGGCCAGTTCACGCAAAGAGGCCTTCGATGTGTTGCTTAATGCAGATGAGTTGAATCCGAACAGAATGCCTGATTCGAAAGATACTTTGACGGCGGTCAGTCCGTTGGTATCAGTGACCTTTTCTACTTGGGCTCCTTCTATTTTAGCTGCTTCTTCAGCCTTCTTATCCATCTTCTTACCGATGATTACACCGGTTCCTGTTCCCACAGCAGCTCCCACAGCAGCTCCGATGGCTGCACCTTTTCCTTTACCGATCAGTCCACCGATGATAGCGCCGGCCGCAGCTCCCGAGCCTCCACCGATGATTCCACCTTTTGTTGTGTTGTTCATAGTGCCGCAACTTGCAAACAAAAGGGCTCCGCTTAGTATCAATGCTGTTGTTTTCATCTGTTTCATATTCTTATTCTTTTTAGGTTGATAAATGTCTTTTCCGAGTCGGCGTCTAATGACATTGCTGTCTTAAATCCTTTGCCGTGCATAAAACTTCAGAAACGTTGATTTAGTTCCTTTAATTAACTTTTTTTCAAATATTCAGTGGTCCGATGGCCGGTATCAGCAAAGGTTTGCTGTCAGATGTTTTGCAATTTGCAGCTTCCACATTGCCATACGGCACGGACGTTTAATTCTTTGTCTAAGACCACGATGTCTGCATCTTTGTCTTTCTGGAGCGAACCTTTCCGGTCGGCTACTCCCATGATGCGTGCCGGAGTTTCCGAGGCCATGCGCAAGGCGTCGCCTAAAGGAATGCCGGCTTTGACCATGGTACGAACCAGCACATCGCTTGTAGCAATACTGCCGGCCAGGGCCGAATGGTCGGCCATCTTGCAAACTCCGTCTTCGATGATGATGCGTGGATCGTTTACGGGTTTCCCTTCGTTGGCTGCCGATGACAGAGCATCGGTCACTAAACAGGTTCGTTCTACTCCTTTCAGTTTGTAGGCCAGTCGCAGGATGGTAGAGGGCAGATGGACGCCGTCGGCAATCAGTTCGATGGTCATGTCGTCTATCAGGTAAACACTTTCTACCGTACCTTCGTATTTGTATTCACGACGTTTGTGGAAACCGGGCATGGCATTGTAGAAATGGGCAGCATGCGTGAATCCGGCTTCGTAAGCAGTCTTGATATCTTCGTATTCGGCTTCGGTGTGCGACAGGGCTACGAGAATGTCTTTTTGCTTCAGGTAGCGGGCAAAGTCGAGCGCGCCGGGCAGTTCGGGTGAAGCGTCCCAGCGACGAATGCAGCATGAGTTTTCCACAAGTTCTCTGTATTCGTTTTCGTCAATGGCTTTGACCATGTCACTGAACTGTTCGCCTGCCATTTTCGGGTTCAGGTAGGGACCTTCGATATGAAGGCCCAATATGGGACTACCCGGCTCGTTCATCAGTCGTTCGCATATTTCTGTGGCCTTGTGTAATTTACTGAAAGGTGAAGAAGAGAGGGTAGGGAAGAAGCTGGTAGCTCCATGCTTTAGGTGTGCGTTGATGATGGTGCGGAAGGCTTCTTCTGTACATTCCGTGAAGTCATGTCCGCCTCCGCCATGTGCATGCATGCAGACAAAGCCCGGTACAATGTACATGCCTTTGGCATCGATCATTTGGGCTCCGATAAGAGCAAGGTCGCAATTGGTTACTTCAAGTATCTTTCCGTCTCTTATCAGGACAGAACCTTCATTCAGCCAACCTTGTGGGGTGAATATGCGTCCGTTGATGATTTGAGTAAGCATTGTTTTTACTGTTTTTGTGAGCTGTTCCCATGCTGTACACAACGTGTATGGCTTTGAAGACAGGCTCGGTTGTTTTTTCAATAGAGCGTATCGGGCGATAAGGTTGCGTATGGCCATCGCTTATCGTGTAATACAGGTTTCCGACAAAGTTACGCATTTTTGTGAATGAATGATCGAATTTGCCGGAAAATTTGAGGTTCTTATTTAAGGGTTGACACCTTGGCACCCTTATATATGACTTTTTATACGCGCGTGCGGGTGAAGCTTAACTATTATTCACATTATTCACAAATATGTTAACCTTCACATGCGCGCGTAGTGGAAAGTTGATATTTTGCATGCCAACCTGTCAAGCTTAAATTTTCTTATTTATGTTTCGTATGTAATACTTCTTTGGAAGTTAGGAAGTTATAGAAGTTATCACTTCGCTTTGCTCT
>CABROZ010000118.1 GCA_902472795.1 uncultured Bacteroides sp.
GAGTCAGATACTACAACTAAGTTTTGACACACCCTCGATAACTTCTTCTAACTTCTTTAACTCCTGCAAGCGTATCAAAATAGAAGAATACTTGCATTTTGTCATTCTGAGCAAAGCGAAGAATCCCAAAACGGAAACTCGGATATTCAGATCCTTCACTTCGTTCAGGATGACATTACATAATGATTATACTTTTTTATTTTTACACACCTTCTTAAGTCATTCAGTCCGTCAGCTTACGAGTCCGGACATATACGCTGTAGGGCTCGTCGGTGACTTCGAACAAAGGCTTCAGGCGATACGTCGTGCCACCATCGTCGAGCGAAAAGACGAGATTCTGCGCATCGGCCACCTTCAGCCCCGAAGCTACATCGGACGCCGAACCTTTCAGCCAGATTTCGTCGGGCGACTGGAACGCCAGCAACATGGGACCATAGAAGACGGCAATCGTGCGGTCGTCGTCGGGCATGGACTCGATGCGGAAACCGAAATCGAAACGGATTTCGATGCGGTCGCCGTCGCTCCACTTGCGCTGCAGAGTGAAGAAGGAACCGGGAGTACCCGCACCTGCCTGCTCACCGTTGACGAAAATGGCTGTCTGCTTGCTCCACGAAGGAACGAACAGGCGGAGAACCAACTTGGACGACTTCTTCATGGACAACGTGATGCCGACCTTATGGTCGCGAAGCAGGTCGCCGGTCTGAGTCAGCGTGAGGCGACGATCCTTCCAGTCGAGCAGGGTGGGAATGTACTGATTGACCCAGAGCGTATCGCCGCTATGAAAGTAGATGTTGTTGTTCAGCAGCGAAAAGGCTTCGATGCTGGAACCGTTGCAACACTTGAAATCGGCCTGACTGTCGAGGTACTTCTTCTGCCGCGGCGAGCCCAAAGGCAAATGATAGACACAGGCTCCGGTCTCGCGGTTCTGAAGAGCCATCACGGCATTGTAGAAAGTATTCATATAGGCGTCGGCATACTTCGGGTCGCGGGTCCAGGTAAACAGGTGTGCCGTAAGCTTTTGGGTGTTGTGCGAAACACAGCTTTCGGCTATCTCGCGGGTGAGCGTATTGCCCAGATGTCCCGGCAGCCCCCAGTGTTCGGAAGTGAGCGAAGTGGGCGTAGTGGCATTGGGCCGCGGCCCGCTGCTCGAACCGTTGACATAGGCATGGGCGGAGAGAAGCATCTCCCAGAAGTTGGACACCGCATCGTAGTACAGCGGATTGCCGGTCCGGTCGTAACCTTCGGCAAAGCCGTTCACTAACACGAGGTGGGTATTGGCGTGCAAGCCGGAAAGAATGTCTTCGTTGGCAGCAAGGGGACGGAGGAACCAGTCGCGGTCGAAGATACGGGCAAGCTTCAGGTGCTTCTCGTCGTGCGAGATGGCATAAAGTTCGTAAAGGACTTCGTTCATGGCACCCGCCTCGTTCGAAGGATTGGCCTGAACAGTGTAGAGCATCTTGGAGATGGTTGCCTCGTCGAGCCGGCTCATGCGACGGTCTACGTAGTCGGCCATCCCAAGCAAAATGTCGTAAGCCTGTCGGTTGCCGGTGTTGCGATAGACATCGAGCAGTCCCTGCATGATTTTATGATAAGTATAATAAGGTGCCCATACGCCACCAAAAACTTTTTCAAGCACATCGAAGTCGGTGGCAGGAAAAGCGGACAGGTAACCATCACCCAACGCCGACTGGCACTTGGCAAGTTCGGCAACCATGTAGTCGAGGCGGTCGTGCAGGAACGAATCGCCATACTTCCGTACCACCGAAGAGGCCGCCGACAGATAGTGACCTACAAAATGTCCGCGCAACCCGATGTACGGTGCTTCCCACCCGCCAAGCGGTTCGGCCGACGAAGGAAGCCCAGCATTGACTTTGAAGTTGTGGAGCAGACGGTCGGCATCGAGCGACTTCATCCAAGCGATGTTCAACGATTCGCGCTGCTGCACCCAGGAGGGTTGCAACACAACATCTTCAACCGGAAACGAAAGGGCACGGGACTTATCGTCCCCTATGCCCTTTACGCTGAGACTACCGACCATCAAGGCCGATAACAGCAATAACAGAATTTTATTACTTGACTTCATTTTAAAAAGCGGACTTGACTGTTGCGTTTATCAGAATTACTTCCGGGCAGGCTTTACGCTGATACCTTCGGTAGTCAGCTTAATGGGCTGAATGGTGCCGTCGGGATTGAAGTAGAGATATTCTACGCACACATGACGGCGACAGTCACCACCCGGAGTGCCGTCCAGCGGATAAGAACCGTCGTGATAGAAGAAATACCACTGTCCCTTGAACTCGACAACAGAAGGATGAATGGTAAAACCGTGATTGGCCGGGCCGGTAATGTAGCCACGGAACGTCCACGGACCTTCGATATTCTCGGCAGTAGCATAACAGATCTGCTCGGGCTGTACACCGGGAGCATCGGCAGCATATACATTATAATATAGGTTACCACGCTTGAACAACCAAGGACCTTCGGCAAAGTTACGGAAAGGTACCTTCTTGACGGGACCGTCAAGTTCGATCATATTCTTCTTCAGTTTCACCATGTAGCAGTCGCCATTACCCCATGCCATCCAGGGAGTTCCGTCATCGTCGATCAAAACAGTCGGATCGATATCGGCATTGGGACGGTGCGAGTCAGGTGTCATGTCGTCAGTAATCAGCGGAGTACCATCCTTACGAGCCGGCTTGAAGGGGCCCATAGGCGAATCGCTGACGGCTACGGAAATCATGTGCTGTCCATTGTCTTTCCGGTCCAGAGTAACATAATAGTAGTATTTGCCATCTTTCTCGACCACTTGTGCAGCCCATGCTCCGTAAGGACTTGCACCGGGGAAGTCGGCAGCACGCAATACGGGACCGTGTGCCGTCCAGTTCTTCATGTCGGAAGAGGAATAGCAAAGCCATTCGGGCATGTTGAACCATCCACCTGCACCGGCTCTGTCGGCTCCGACGTAAGCATAGGCTTTATCGCCAATGATGGTAACTGCCGGATCGCCCGTAAACGAATCGCGGAACAAGGGATTCTGTCCCGGCTTAAACGGTTTCTCTTCTCCACAGATGGAAACTTCGTCAATAGCTCCGTCGAGTACGGAAAGACTGTTGGGGAAACCGCCCGGATAACCGCGTCCGATGACCCACATACCGGCATTGTGGCGTACAGCCAAGCCTTTATACTTAAGAATGGAAACACTATACTTCTGTCCTCCGGAAAGACGGACACCGAACTCCATCACGGTTTCGTTCTTCTTCTCGTTGTATCGGGCACGGGCATAAACGTCGTACCAGCGACCGCCTTCGACATGGCTGCCTGTGGCAAGACGCTGCGGCTGACCATCGACATCGGCCACCTGAACGAAAAAGCGTTGCTCCATGGGGTCGAAACCGATGGACAGGTCGGCGTAAATGGAACCTTTGGTACCTTCCTTGCACAGATAGACCTGCTCGGTGCCCAAGTGATTGCACTTCAGGCTGAAGCTGATGTCCCACGCCTGCTGTATGTCGTAGAACGGCAACGGACGGTTGAAAGGTACTACGTATTCGCGGCCTTTCAGCAGAAGCGAGCGGGTATTGGGACGCCCGTTGACGGTCGATGAGGGTACATCATCGGAAAAGAGGTTGGGTGACGGGGCGTAATCGTTGCACTGAATGAAGTTGCCGTTTCCGCTTTCGTCGTAAACGTAAGGTTGCGGCTCGGCCGGTTTTCCCTTATCGGACGTCAGCGGCTGTCCGACCACGGAAGCCGAAACGGAATCGCCCGACAGGTGCTGTACTTTCTCGAAACTCCAATATGCCAATTGCTTAGCCTTACCCGTATCGCCGGCATTGGCAGCTCCGGCGAGCAGAAGGGAAAGCGGTAAAATACAAAATCTGCTGAATCTCATTGTTTTTATGTTCTTGTTTATGGTATTATGTCTATCGATTAAATTTCCACCAGTCGAAGTTGAACAGTTCTCCGTCTCCACCTTTGAAGACAAAGAACAGATTGTGAATGCCGGATACTTTCTTCACATCGGCCTTCACGGTCTTCCACGAATTGGGACCGCCTGTGGGGGTCACCTCGCAGGTTCCTATCAGAGTGCCGTCGGCACTGTCGAGACGAATCTCGATCTTGCCCGATGTTTCCGAAGCTACGGCAGCCTGAAAACGTCCGGCTCCTTTCTTGAAGTCCACGGCATCTACTTCGATGTAGTCGCCGCTGTGGATGGAAGTGACGTACATGCCGGCTTTCGGGTCACGAGCCGTCTTGAGTCCTTCACTCCACGCGATTGTCTCGGCTTCGGTGCGCTGATAGGGATTCAACGTGGAAAGTGGAGCCACGGCTTTTCCGTCGTCCCACCAGGGGAGTTCCTGAATGGTGCCGTCGGGGTTGTAGTTCATTTCGGCCACACAGATGCAGCGGCGTTCATGATGCTTGTCGGTAATGGCAAAGTTCAGACGGTAGCTGAAACCGAAAACGTAGGATTTGTCCTTATACTCGATGACGCCCGGATGATTGCCCGAAGAACGTCCGTCGGGCTTCATGATGTATCCTTTGAACTCCCACGGACCGGTCGGTGTCTTGGCCATGGAATAGCCGATGCCTTCGGGACAACAGGTACTGGCGTAGGCGTTGTAGTAATAACCGTTCTTCTTGAATACCCACGGACCTTCCTGATAGTGGTAAGGATCGGGTTTTCCTTCTTCTTTCCGGATCTGGGAATCTTTGGTGATTTCGCCGGAATAGGATATCATGTCTTCGTTGAGCTTCACATACCACAGGTTGGGATTGCCCCAATAGAGATAGGCCTGTCCGTCGTCGTCGATCAGTACCGTAGGGTCGATGCTGTCGTATTCGCTTCCGATCAGCGGTTTTCCAATCGGATCGGTAAAGGAACCGAAAGGACTGTCGGCAACCAGCACTCCGATGCCACGCCCCTGAACGGGACAATACAAATAGAACTTTCCGTTGCGTTCGACACACTGTGCCGCCCAGGCGCCGTTCTCGAAATCGCCCCAACCGGCATTGCCGGCCCACGAAAAGTTGTGCAAATCGGCTACTACGTCGTGGTCTGTCCAGTTCACCATATCGGTGGAAGTGTAGAGCAACCAGTCCTTCATTCTGAAACCGGCCATGCCTTCGGGAGCATCGTCTTCGTCGTGACCTGTATATAGATAGACTACATCTTTATAAACTAACGGTGCCGGATCGGCGGTAAACTTCGTTTGAATAATGGGTCTTTGCGCCATACTGTCCTGTCCCATGGCCAAAAAAGACAGAAACATACTGCCTGCCAAAAGAATTGTTTTCTTCATTCCCCTATACATTATTTATATATATATTAGTCTCAATCAATCCGATTTGTTTTTTGACTAAAAAGCTACATGATTAGTCAGTTTGGGAAATGTGTGTCACTCCCGCAAAAGCTTTTATGCAAAGAACGAAAATAATCATAAAACAATATCAGCCTATATTTACTTTTAATAGCACAGAAACGACTTTTTTCCGCAGTATTTCCTGTAAACAAGCAAGATATGAGGGGTTTGCAACAAAAAAACGGAATACGTTAGCAAGTTTTTACCCTATTTTACCTAAATTTGCACCCGTTTTTTCAAAAAGACAACAAACATCAATAGGTAAACAAAGTTCTACAAATCAGAAAATGAAAGCGTTCGAATTCAGGCCGAAGCTCTACACGGCTCTAAAAAATTATTCTAAAGAAATGTTCATGGCCGACCTCATGGCCGGTATTATTGTAGGTATTGTGGCTTTGCCGCTGGCCATTGCCTTTGGTATCGCATCGGGAGTATCGCCCGAAAAAGGTATCGTGACGGCCATCATCGCAGGATTCATCATCTCGCTGCTGGGTGGAAGCAAGGTACAGATAGGCGGACCGACCGGAGCGTTTATCGTCATCATTTATGGCATTATCCAGCAATACGGCGAAGCAGGCCTCATCGTGGCTACGCTGATGGCAGGCGTCATACTAGTATTGCTGGGCGTGTTCAAGTTGGGTGCGGTCATCAAGTTTATCCCCTACCCCATCGTAGTCGGATTTACAAGCGGTATCGCTGTCACCATCTTCACCACGCAGGTGGCCGACGTATTCGGTTTGCAATTCGGCGACGACAAGGTGCCGGGCGACTTCATCGGCAAGTGGATGGTTTACTTCCGCCACTTCGACACGGTGAACTGGTGGAATACGCTGGTCAGCATTGCCAGTATCGCCATCATTGCGCTGACACCCAAGTTCTCGAAAAAGATTCCCGGCTCGCTGATTGCCATTATCGTGGTGACTGTAGCCGTATGGCTGATGAAAACGTACGGCGGCATCGACTGCATCGATACCATCGGCGACCGCTTCAGCATCCGTGCCGAACTGCCTGACGCCGCCATCCCCGCATTGGATTGGGAAGCGGTGAAGAATCTGTTTCCTGTAGCTGTGACGATTGCCGTGCTGGGTGCCATCGAATCGTTGCTTTCGGCTACGGTAGCCGACGGTAT
>CABROZ010000119.1 GCA_902472795.1 uncultured Bacteroides sp.
GTGTTGCGATTCGGTGTGCGCCCCTTTCACCGAGTGGTAGTGTTCGTTCAGTTCGGGGACGAACAACGTGGCGCTTCCGTCGGCAGTCTGTTCAATGATTCTGTGCATTTAAGTTTTTGAGTTTTTGAGTTTTTGAGTTTTTAAGTTCTTAAGTTCTTAAGTTTTTAAGTTCTTGAGTTTTGAGTTTTTAAGTTCTTTCCTCCTCGTTCCCTCGTCAACTCGTTCTCTTGTCCCCTTGTCAACTCGTCTCCTTGTCAACTCGTCAACTAACCAATAACCGTCAGCGCCCCCTGCAATGCCCAAAGCATGGCCATGTAGCGGAGCAGCTTGCCGATAAACATCGAAACGGTGGTCAGCACCAGGTTGCTGCGCATGAAGCCTAAGGCGATTGCAATGGCTTCGCCCACAAAAGGCAGGAAGGCAAAGAAAGCCATCAGGGCACCTTTGCCCTGCAGGAAGTGTTGCATCCGGTCTATCTTCTCTTTCTTCACCTTGAAGTATTTCTCAATCCAGTCGATGCGTCCCAATCGGCCCATGTAGTAACACGTCATGCCGCCTACCGTATTGCCCAAGGCAGCCGACAGTACGCAGACGGCGGGACTGAGCCCGACATTGACCAGTGCCACCAGCACTAATTCGGAACTGAAGGGAATGATACTGCCGGCCAGCAGGGCCGAAATAAACAGGCCGACATAGCCCCAGTCGATGAGCAGTTGTATCAGTGAGTCTATAAAAGCGTCCATACGTTGAAGATGAATAACAGGAATAACAATACGAGCGAACAGATGAAGAAGATGTTGGAGCTGCGGCTGTGGGTCAGGGCAAACAGGTGGCCTGCCAGAATGCTGGTGCCAATCAGCAGCAGCGACAGCAGATGGATGCACTGCGCAGGTTGCAGCACGATGTACAGAAACATGCAGAAGCACAGCAGCATCAGGAAATGCAGATAGCTGCGGGTGCGTATCTTGTCTTCATATCCTAAGGCTAAGCAGTGGCCGGCACTGGCGGCAAAGAGGATGAACAGATAACCGATCGTAGCCAGCTCCCAGGGCTGGAAGTCGAAACGGACGGGCTGAAAGGTAGCCAGTTCTTGAAACGGACGGTAGAACAGCGCCATATCGCCGTGGTAGAACGTATGTCCCAGCAGAAACCAGTAGGGCAGGCTCCAGCCGACCAGCGATGCGAAGAAGCTTTTGGGATGGAGCGAGCGGAAGTTGCGGGCACCTATCCAGAAGACAGGAGCAAACAGGGTGAGTTGTGGCCACAACAGGCTTCCAAGTCCGATGAAGACAAAGCAATGGAACAGGTCGGCCGAGGCGTGGGGCTTCTGATAGCTGCGGAACAGGAAATACAAAGCTATCAGAAACATGGCTGCAGCCACGTCGCCCGCATAGAGCAAGTGCATGCTGGGGCAGGCGGTTATAAGCAGGAAGTAGAGGGTGGTCTGTACCGAAGCACGCAGGCGGATGATGGCGAACGTGTTATTCAGTTCAATGAGGAAATATCCGATGATGCCGTACAGCAGGAAGCTGGAAAGACGGTCGGCCCATACAGGCAGGTCGAGGGAGCCGAAAGCGTTCCACAGGGAAACAGTGTTTCTGCCGCTGTTGTCTTCGGGCAGCAGCAAGGCAGCCAGCGTCCAGCAGAGGATGGAAATAAAAATGGCGGCAGGAAGCGTGAAATGTCCTGCCGTCACTTTGTTTTGGAATCTTCGGTTATTATACATAAGGGCGACGAAGGATAGATAGTCAAACAGAATGGAATTTATTGAAGTAATCCGGAGTTAAAAGTCGTTATTCGAATAACTCCTTCTAACTCCTCCTCAGAAAGATTCACGGAGAATTTCTGATTGACTATAAGTCGAACCCGATGTCGCGACGGAAGTATTTGCCTTCGAAGCTCAGCATGTCGGCTACTTTATAGCTCTTTTCCAAAGCTTCTTCCTTGGTGTTGCCATACGAGCATACGGCAATGACACGTCCGCCGTTGGTGACGACGCGTCCGTCCTTCATCGTTGTGCCGGCGTGGAACAGGATGCTGTCGCTTGTCTCGGCCAGGTTGAAGCCGGTAATGGGCAGTCCTTTCTTGTATTCGCCGGGATAGCCGCCGCTGACCAGCATGACGCAGGCAGCCGTACGCGGATCGATAATCATGGACTTCGTGTTCAGGTTGACGTTATATACGCCTTCGAACAGGTCAACGATGTCGCTTTGCAGGCGCAGCATGACGCTTTCGGTTTCGGGGTCGCCCATGCGCACGTTGTATTCGATCACCATCGGTTCGCCCTGTACGTTGATCAGTCCTAAGAACAGGAAACCCTTGTAGAGGATGCCCTCTTCGCGCAGACCCTTGATGGTCGGTTCGATGATGCGTTCGCGCACCTTCTCCATGAACTCGTCGTTTGCAAACGGTACGGGTGTTACGCTACCCATGCCGCCGGTATTCAGGCCTTTGTCGCCTTCGCCGATGCGTTTGTAGTCCTTGGCTACGGGCAATATCTTGTAGTGTTCGCTGTCGGTCAGGACGAATACGGAGCATTCGATGCCGCTCAGGAACTCTTCGATGACTACCGTAGCGCTGGCGTTTCCGAACATGCCGTCGAGCATCTCCTTCAGTTCCTTCTGGGCTTCTTCCAGGGTGGGGAGAATCAGTACGCCCTTGCCTGCACAGAGTCCGTCGGCTTTCAGTACGTAGGGAGCGGAAAGTGTCTCTAAGAAGGCGAGTCCTTCGTTCAGCGTTTCGGCCGTCACGCTTTTGTAGCGGGCAGTAGGGATGTTGTAGCGCTTCATGAACTCTTTGGCAAACTCTTTGCTGCCTTCTAATTGCGCGCCTTTGGCTGATGGGCCGATAATGGCAATGTTCTGTGTGGTAATGTCATTCTTGAAGTAATCGAAGATGCCTTGTACCAGCGGGTCTTCGGGACCAACGACAATCATGTCGATGGCACGTTCCAGTGCAAAAACCTTGAGGGCGGCAAAGTCGGTAGCCTTGATGGCTACGTTTTCACCTACCTGCGAGGTGCCGGCATTGCCGGGAGCGATGTACAGTTTCTCTACTTTCGGGCTTTGGGCTATCTTCCAAGCCAAAGCGTGTTCGCGGCCACCAGAGCCTAATAGTAATACTTTCATCTTTCTTTATTGTTTTGATATTCGGTTCAATTATAAAACGGATATGTTTCCGTGAAGGTTTATTTGTTTTTCAGATAATCGTCGAAGTAGCGGGTAATCTTTTCGTGCAGATGTACGCGGTCGCGTCCCATCACATTGTGGTCGTGTGTGGGATAGATGAACAGGTCGGGATAGGTGCGTGCATCCACGCAGGCCTTCATGAACGACAGAGTGTGCTGAGGCACACAGGTGCGGTCGTGGTCGTCGTGGATGATGAGCAGGTGTCCCTTCAGCTGTCCGGCCAGGTTCTTCAGATCGCACTGTTTGTAACCGTCGGGATTGGTTTGCGGCGTGTCCATGTAGCGTTCGCCGTACATCACTTCGTAGAACTTCCAGTCGATGACCGGTCCGCCGGCTACGCCTACCTTGAAGATTTCGGGGTAGCGGAGCATCAGGGCAGTAGTCATGTGTCCGCCAAAGCTCCAGCCGTGCACACCGATGCGGTCGGCATCAACATACGGCAACGATTGGAGGAATTCGGCGCCTTTCACCTGGTCTTTACCCTCCTCGATACCGAGGTGGCGGAAGGTGCAGTTCTCGAACTCCAGACCGCGGTTGCTGCTGCCACGGTTGTCGAGGGTAAGCATGATGTATCCTCTGTTGGCCATATAGATGTCCCATCCGCGGGCAGCATAGTTCCAGTTGTTTACGAGCATCTGGGCGTGCGGACCTCCATATACGTAAATGATGGCGGGATATTTCTTGGCAGGGTCGAAGTCGGCCGGCTTGATGAGGCGGTAGTACAGGTCGGTCTTGCCGTCGGCAGCTTTCAGCGTACCTACTTCTACACGTGGCATGATGAAGCCTTCGAAGGGATCCTTGGCGGTGAGCAGGCGTACGGTCTCCTTGCCGTTGGTTGTCGAGGCGATGTCGATGATGCGCGGCACGTCGGGCGCCGACCAGTTGTCGAGCAGGTATGTGCCCGATGCGGAGAGCTTTGCATTGTGTACGCCCTGTCCGTTGTCCAGCAGCGTCATTTTGCCATTGTTCACGTTCACCTTATACACATTGCTCTGCAAGGGCGATTCCTTGGTGGCTGTGATGATGACTTCTTTCTTCTTGGTGTTGAAGCCCAGGATGCTTTGTACTAACCATTCGCCTTGTGTCAGCTGCATGCCGGCTGCTTCTTTGACGTTCTTTCCGCTACCGGCTTTCTGTACTAAGCTCCACATCTTTTCGATAGCTTCGGCATCGAATTTCTGGGGCTGGTTGGCTGAAAGTTTGGCTAAGTCATATACGTACAGGTGGTTGTAGCCGTCGCGTTGGCTCTGATAGATGAACTTGTTGCTGTCCCACGGCAGGAAGACGATGGGATTCTGCGGCTCTACGTATTTGGGATGCGTCTCTTCGATGAGTGTCTGCATCAGTTCGCCTGTCTCGGCGTTGTATTGGCACAGTTTGGAGTGATTCTGGTCGCGGTTCAGTTCAATGAGGAAAAGACTCTTTTCGTCGGGTGCCCAGGCGATGTTGGTGAAGTAACGGTCCGTCGGGTCACCCGTATTCAGATAGACGGTTTTCTGCGTGGCGGGGTTATAAATACCTACGTTGACCTTGTGGCTGGTCATGCCGGCCATCGGGTAGCGGATGTTCTCTACGGTGCCGATGCGGGCGGTGATGTCAACCAACGGATATTGGGTAACCATCGACTCGTCCATGCGATAGAAGGCAAGCAGGCTGCCCGTAGGGCTCCAGAAGGTGCCTTTTGTGATGCCGAACTCGTTGCGGTGAACCGATTGTCCGCAGACGATGCCTTCGGGTTCGTCGGTTACGGCGTGGTTGTCAACGTAGAGGTTGTTGCCTACGGTGTAGGCAATGTGTCCGCCTTCGGCAGTGAAGTCGATGTTGGCTCCTTTCTGTTCTGCGGCTTGGGGATAGGCTTTTACGAATTCATTTTTCTCGAAGTCGTAAACAATGTAACCTTTCGTGCTCTTGATGAGCATGTAAGGTTTGTCGGCCCAGGGAAACTCGGTGTTGTAGAAGTGTTGCAAGTTGCCGTAGCCACCTTTGCCGCCTTTATCGTTGGAGGGGGTAGTGAGGGCGTTGAGCACTTCGTTCACTTTCTGGCGGGTGGCGAGCAGGGTTTCCTTGCCGTTCTTGGGGTTGACTGCCATGAGAGAGTCGATACCCGGTTTGATGCAGCGGTCGCCCCACCACTGTACGCTGTACAGGCTTTCGGCATAGCGATAGGTTTCGCCGCCGGGGATGAGGTCTTCCAGCGTGGGATATTTCAGTTTGTTCGATGCGGTTTCTTGTGCCATAACGGGTGTCTCTGACAAGGTGGCCACAGCCAATAACAGGGTGGCGATGCCTTTACTGATTCTTCTCATATCTTTATGGGTTATTAGTGTTTTGCTTCTCATTGGAAATGCCCCCACTTAAGGTTCCATTTTCGAGCCTTATCTTTTGAATGGAGTGTCACTTCCCTTCTTTTTCCCTTCTTTTCCGCTCGGGATACGATTCGCCGGAGCGAGGCTTGCGGTCGGGCTTGAACTCTTTTTTCTCCCGTGGCTGGAAGTCTTTCCGTTCGCGGGGTTTGAAGTCCTTTTTCTCGCCTTCGCTGAAGCTGCGTCGTTCGCGGGGCTTGAAGTCCTTGTGGGGTGCAGTCGGGCGGTGTTCTCTGTGCTCTTGGGGGGCCTTGTTCAGTTCTTCTCCCTCGGCACGGAAGTCTTTGTATTTTCCGTCGAATATTTCGTATTCGCGGAACTCGCAATCGAGTGCTCCGTTCAGAAGCGGGATGCGCTTGGTGGCTTTCAGGCCGATCTTGTCGAAGCATTCGTCACGGTAGGACAGAATCCAGGCGGTGTTACCGGTAAAGGCGTGCTTCAGGCGTTCGCCGATCATCTCGTACAGTCCCAGCAGGTCGTTGCTGGAGATGCGTTCGCCGTAAGGCGGATTGGTGATGATGATGCTCTTTTCCGTAGGTTTCTGGAACTGTTGGAAAGGTTGCACTTTGAGGACGATGTCCTTGCTGACGCCGGCCGACTTGACGTTGCGTGTGGCTATTGCGTTGGCCTTGGGATTGTTGTCGTACCCATAGATTTTGTGGGTAAACTTGCGCTCCTGGCTGTCGTCGTTGTAGATGGCATCGAACAGGTCCTTGTCGAAGTCGGGCCACTTTTCGAAAGCAAATTCCTTGCGGAAGACGCCCGGCGCAATGTTGCGGGCGATGAGCGCCGCTTCGATGGGAATGGT
>CABROZ010000120.1 GCA_902472795.1 uncultured Bacteroides sp.
CAACAACCCCAGCGTCCAATACTCTGTAAGTATTTAACCCTGAGATAGTCTGCACATTAGCACCCTTCACATTACGAGCCGACAAATATACGTTTTTATTTGCTTCTGGTAAAATCACAAGCAGCTTTTTGTCAGAAACTTTAAGATTTTTTGTCATTGCAACAAAATCTTTAGTCTTCGGAGCTTCAAAAGAGAAGTCTTCTACTACTACAACTGCGTTGTTCTGAGCCTTGTATGACAAAGCTGACTTACGAGCCAGAGCCTTTACTTTTTTGTTTAATTTGAAGTAGTAATCTCTCGGTTTCGGACCGAATACGCGTCCACCACCAACAAGTACCGGTGAGTTCATGTCACCACGACGTGCACCACCACCACCTTTCTGGCGACCGATTTTACGAGTAGAACCACTGATTTCGCTTCTTTCCTTTGACTTGTGTGTACCCTGACGCTGGTTAGCCATAAACTGTTTAACATCCAAGTAGATAGCGTGGTCGTTGGGCTCAATTCCGAAGATAGACTCGTTTAACGTAATCTTTCTCCCAGTGTCTTCACCTTTAATGTTATATACGTTAACTTCCATTATTTCTCAATTATTACGATTGAACCTTTGCAACCAGGAACAGATCCCTTAATCAAAAGAAGATTGTGCTCCGCGATTACCTTTAATACCTGCAGGTTTTGAACAGTTACTCTGTCGCCACCAAGCTGTCCGCCCATGCGCATACCTTTGAATACTTTTGCTGGGTAAGAACAAGCACCGATAGAACCCGGCTTACGGGCACGGTTGTGCTGGCCGTGAGTAGTCTGACCTACACCACCAAATCCGTGACGCTTAACAACGCCCTGGAAGCCTTTACCTTTGGAAGTACCAACTACATCTACAAAATCAGCATCGTTGAACAGCTCTACAGTTACAGTATCACCCAGATTCAACTCTGTTGCAAATTCTTTGAACTCGGCCAAGTGTTTCTTGGGTGTTACTCCGGCTTTCTTAAAGTGACCCATCAAAGGCTTTGTAGTATGCTTTTCCTTCTTGTCCTGGAAGCCCAGCTGAACAGCTGCATAGCCGTCCTTTTCTACAGTCTTCACTTGAGTAACAACACAAGGACCTGCTTCGATAACAGTGCATGGCACGTTCTTGCCCTCGGCACTGAAAACGGATGTCATTCCGATTTTTTTTCCTAATAATCCTGGCATTTCTCTAAATTTTTAATACTTAACTTACACTTTGATTTCTACTTCCACACCGCTCGGCAACTCCAGCTTCATCAGAGCATCTACGGTCTTAGCTGTTGAGCTATAGATGTCGATCAGTCTCTTATAAGAAGAGAGTTCGAATTGTTCACGCGACTTCTTGTTTACGAAAGTCGAACGGTTTACAGTAAAGATGCGCTTGTGAGTAGGCAGAGGTATCGGACCGCTGACAATGGCACCTGTAGTCTTCACTGTTCTTACAATCTTTTCAGCTGACTTGTCAACCAGATTGTGGTCGTAAGATTTCAGTTTGATTCTAATTTTTTGACTCATTACTTTTATTATTAAATGGATTGTTTAAAAGAGAGTCCCGCAGGTTAAGAGTCATTCGCTAACCTGCGGTTCTCTGATTTATTATTGTTTTCTTTAAATCAGGTCAACACGTCCCTTCACTTCTTCCAACACTGCCTTGGCAATAGAGCTGGAAACCTGTGCGTGATGATCGTACGTCATAGACGAAGTCGCACGACCGGAAGTAATGGTACGCAAAGCTGTTACATAACCGAACATCTCGGCCAGCGGAACCATAGCCTTCACGATACGGGCGCCCGAACGGCTGGATTCCATGCCTTCTACCTGACCACGACGTTTGTTCAAGTCACCGATTACATCACCCATGTTTTCTTCGGGAGTTACAACCTCCAGCTTCATGATGGGTTCCATCAGCACGGGACCGGCCTTAGAACATGCGTTCTTGTAAGCCTGGATGGCACAGATTTCGAATGACAGCTGGTCAGAGTCAACCGGGTGGAAAGAACCGTCGAGCAAAGTAACCTTCAGGCTGTCCATCGGGAATCCTGCCAACACACCGTTCTTCATGGCTGTCTGGAAGCCCTTCTGAACAGAAGGAATGAATTCCTTAGGAATGTTACCACCGGTTACTTCGTTGATAAACTGCAGACCGCCTTCCTTGAAGTCCTCGTCAACCGGACCAACGTTAACGATGATATCGGCAAACTTACCACGACCACCGGACTGTTTCTTGTAAACCTCGCGGAGGTTAACAGTCTTCGTGATGGCTTCCTTGTAGTTAACCTGAGGCTTACCCTGGTTACATTCAACCTTGAACTCACGTTTCAGACGGTCGATGATGATATCCAAGTGAAGCTCACCCATACCGGAGATAACTGTCTGACCGGTCTGTTCGTCGGTACGAACGGTAAATGTCGGGTCTTCTTCAGCCAGCTTGGCCAAACCGTTGGACAGCTTATCCATATCCTTCTGAGTCTTAGGCTCAACAGCGATACCGATAACCGGTTCGGGGAAGTCCATAGACTCGAGTACGATCGGTGCATCCTCGTCGCAGAGGGTATCACCCGTACGGATATCCTTGAAACCTACACCTGCACCGATATCACCGGCAGAAATCACATCCACAGGATTCTGCTTGTTCGAGTGCATCTGGAACAGACGTGATACACGTTCTTTCTTTCCAGAACGGCTGTTGTAGATATAAGAACCGGCTTCTACCTTACCTGAATAAACACGGAAGAATGTCAGACGACCTACATAGGGGTCAGTAGCGATCTTGAATGCCAAAGCAGCAGTCTTTTCGTCTTCATCCGGCTTACGGTCTTCTTCAGCACCTGTGTTCGGATTGGTACCAACGATGTTGGGAGTATCCAGAGGTGAAGGCAGGAAAGCACATACATAGTCGAGCAAGGTTTGTACACCTTTGTTTTTGAATGAAGAGCCGCACAACATAGGAACGACTTCCATCTTCAGCGTTGCAGCACGCAAAGCACGAAGAATCTCTTCCTCAGTGATAGTTGAAGGATCATCAAAATACTTCTCCATCAGAGCGTCGTCATATTCGGCTACGGTTTCAAGCATCTTGCCTCTCCACTCTTCGGCTTCAGCCTGAAGGTTGGCAGGAATATCCTCTACATCATAGTCCGCGCCCATGGTTTCGTCATGCCACAGGATAGCCTTCATCTTAATCAGATCGACAACGCCTTTGAAGTTTTCTTCAGCACCGATAGGAATTACGACTGCACAAGGATGAGCACCCAGAATTTCCTTCATCTGGCGGAGTACTTCAAAGAAGTCGGCACCGGAACGGTCCATTTTGTTTACATAACCGATACGCGGTACGTTGTATTTGTCAGCCTGACGCCATACAGTTTCCGACTGAGGTTCAACACCACCTACAGCACAGTATGTAGCCACGGCACCATCGAGCACACGCAACGAACGCTCTACTTCAGCCGTAAAGTCAACGTGTCCCGGAGTGTCAATCAGGTTGATTTTATATTTATGACCTGCATAATTCCAGTAAGTCGTAGTAGCAGCAGATGTAATAGTGATACCACGCTCCTGCTCCTGCTCCATCCAGTCCATCGTAGCAGCACCGTCATGCACTTCACCAATCTTGTGCGTCAAGCCCGTATAGTACAGGATACGTTCAGAAGTTGTAGTCTTACCGGCATCGATGTGAGCCATGATACCGATATTACGTGTCAAATGTAAATCATGTTTTGCCATTATAGTCCTTTTCTTTAATGAGTTTCTATTATCAGAAGTGGGAGTTTATTTAGAAGCGGAAGTGAGCAAAAGCACGGTTAGCCTCGGCCATTCTGTGCATATCCTCTTTACGCTTGAAAGCGCCACCTTGTTCATTATAAGCATCCATAATCTCAGCAGCCAGCTTGTCGGCCATTGATTTGCCACCGCGCTTGCGTGCAAAGATGATTAAGTTCTTCATTGAAATAGACTCCTTACGGTCGGGACGAATTTCGGTAGGAACCTGGAAAGTAGCACCACCTACACGGCGTGATTTTACCTCAACTTGAGGAGTTACGTTGTCCAAAGCCTTTTTCCAAATTTCAAGAGCAGACTTTTCTTCATTCTGCATCTTGTTCTTCACTGTCTCCAAAGCTGCATAGAAAATTTCGTAAGATGTATTCTTCTTACCATCATACATCAGGTGGTTAACGAACTTGGAAACTTTCACATCATTAAAAACGGGATCCGGGAGGATAACACGTTTTTTTGGTTTTGCTTTTCTCATTTGTCTGAAAGAATAATGTTTTCGTTTTTGGCTGTTTACTTCTGTCGTCTTCAACTCCCCCACCGGAGAATTTACTCAACCTTTAGCATTTCCAACAAACTAAAACGTAAGTTATTACTTTAATTGTCAATGTTCTGCGCGCTCGTTCTGCTTATTTATTTCTTCTTAGCGGGAGCTGCCTGTCCTGGTTTCGGGCGCTTTGCACCATACTTGGAACGACGTTGTGTACGGCCTGCTACACCGGCAGTATCCAATGTACCGCGAACAATGTGGTAACGTACACCCGGAAGGTCCTTCACACGACCACCACGTACCAGTACGATGGAGTGTTCCTGCAAGTTGTGTCCTTCACCCGGGATGTAAGAGTTCACCTCTTTACCATTGGTCAAACGTACACGAGCTACTTTACGCATAGCTGAATTCGGCTTCTTCGGAGTGGTTGTATACACTCTCACGCAAACGCCACGTCTTTGAGGACAAGAGTCCAAGGCTGGAGACTTTGATTTCTCCACCAGCACTTCGCGTCCTTTTCTTACTAATTGCTGAATTGTAGGCATTTTAATTGTTTTTAGTTATATATTATTGTTATATTAATTCTGAAACTATACACTTTTGGGCTGCAAAGATACTAATAACTTTTGAATAATCAATGCACTACATACAATTATTTATTTTTAACGCTTTATTTTTCACCTCTGTTACACGTTTCACCCCATCGGACCAACCTCCTGAAAGACAAACGAGTGCATGGCTGCCAGGCCGGCAACCGGCAAACGCGAAGCGAGACGACCGAACATTACCGCTCCTACGACCGTTATACAAGAAAATCAAGTTCCGGATTTGCTCCATTGGGACAATCGACGAAGCCTAAAAAAGGATATTCAAGCCGGAACTTAAATTGTAGAACAAACCCCTAAAAACAAAGACGTATGAAAATAAAGAAAATCATCGCCCGCGAGATACTCGACTCGCGTGGCAATCCGACAGTAGAAGTAGATGTAATCTTGGAAAGCGGTGCCATGGGACGTGCCGCCGTGCCCTCGGGCGCATCGACGGGCGAACACGAAGCCTTGGAACTGCGCGACGGCGACAAGCACCGCTACGGTGGCAAAGGTACCCTGAAAGCAGTGGACAACGTGAACCGCCTGATAGCTCCCGCCCTCATCGGCATGTCGGCTCTCGAGCAACGGGCCATCGACCACAAGATGCTGCAATTAGACGGCACTCCCACCAAATCGCACTTAGGTGCCAATGCCATCCTCGGCGTCTCGCTGGCCGTAGCCAAGGCTGCCGCCAACGCACTCGGCATCCCCTTGTACCGCTACATCGGAGGTGTCAATACGTATGTGATGCCCGTCCCCATGATGAACATCATCAACGGCGGCTCGCACAGCGATGCTCCCATCGCCTTTCAGGAGTTCATGATACGCCCCGTAGGCGCTCCGTCGTTCCACGAAGGACTGCGCATGGGCGCCGAAGTGTTCCATGCACTGAAGAAAGTGCTCCACGACCGGGGACTCAGCACGGCTGTAGGCGATGAAGGCGGATTCGCTCCTGCACTGAACGGCACCGAAGATGCATTAGACAGCATCATGGCCGCCATCCGCGCCGCCGGATACGAACCGGGCAAAGACGTCAAGATAGGTATGGACTGCGCTTCCAGCGAATTCTACAAGGATGGCGTCTATGACTACACCCTCTTCGAAGGTCCTCAAGGCAAGAAACGTTCTGCCGACGAACAGATAGCCTATTTGGAGGAACTCATCAACAAGTACCCCATCGACTCCATCGAAGACGGCATGAGCGAAAACGACTGGGAAGGCTGGAAGAAGCTGACCGCCCGCATCGGACACCGCTGCCAGCTGGTAGGCGACGACCTGTTTGTCACCAACGTCGAGTTCCTCCGCAAAGGCATTGCCGAAGGTTGCGCCAACTCCATCCTGATCAAGGTCAACCAGATCGGCTCGTTGAGCGAAACGCTCGACGCCATCGAGATGG
>CABROZ010000121.1 GCA_902472795.1 uncultured Bacteroides sp.
TTGTTGATTCACATTTTTGTTATTAAAATGTGTCTACCTATATCAGTACAAGACATACTTTTCTTTGTTGTCGCGCAAGTCTCTTACCCGGACAGCTTTTCCTTCGCTCTGAGGCAGTGAGCCTTTCTTCACCAATTTCACCTTGGGAGTAACCAGAATTTCGTCTTTCAGCTGGCGGGTGATGTCTTTGCGTATCTTTTCCAGTTCGATGTAATTATCGGTCGATAAGTCGCTGAGCTCTACCTCTACAATCATTTCATCCTGATTGTCCGCTGTTTCCAACGTGATGAGGTAGTTGCTTCCTAATTGCGGAAACTGTACAAGAATCTTTTCTACCTGCATCGGGAAGATGTTGACTCCCTTGATGATAAACATGTCATCGCTGCGTCCTTTGATGCGGTCGATACGCAAGTGCGTCCGTCCGCAGGGGCATGTACCTGGCAGAATGCGTGTCAGGTCGCGTGTGCGGTAGCGTATCAGTGGCATCATTTCACGGTCGAGGGTAGTCAGTACCAGTTCGCCGACTTCGCCGTCGGGTACGGGTTCGCCGGTTTCAGGATTGATGATCTCTACCAGGTAGCAGTCTTCCCAAAAGTGCATACCGTTCTGTTCGGTGCACTCGAAAGCTACGCCCGGACCGTTCATCTCCGTCATGCCGAAGCTGTTGTATGCCTTTACGCCCAGCAGACGCTCTATCTTCTTGCGCTGTTCGTCAGTATGGGGCTCTGCACCGATGACAAGGGTTTTCAGACTTGTCTGGGTGGGATCCATACCTTCTTCCTGAAACACTTCGGCCAAGCGGATGGCATAGCTGGGGATGGCATGCAGGGCGGTTGTCTTGAAGTCGGTGATGAACTTAATCTGGCGCTTGCTGTTTCCTGCAGCGGCAGGAACGGTCAGAGCTCCCAAGCGTTCGGCTCCATACTGGAACCCCAGTCCGCCGGTGAACATGCCGTAGCCCGAACTGTTCTGGAAAACGTCGGTCTTGCGGATGCCTACCATATAGAGGCAGCGTGCCACTAAGTTAGCCCACGAATCCAAGTCGTGCTGCGAGTGTACAATGACGGTAGGCGTACCGGTAGTACCGCTTGACGAATGGATGCGTACTCCGTCTTCGCGCATGTTGCCTGCCACTAATCCGAAGGGATAGTTGGCACGCATATCGGCTTTGGTCGTGAACGGTATCTTGCGGATGTCTTCCAGGCTTTGGATGCTGTCCGGTGTGATGCCGTGCTCCTGGAACACTTTCTTGTAATAAGGGGCATGGGAAGCGATGCCTATTGTTTTCTTTAGTCGTTGCAGTTGTAATTCACGGAGTTTTTCCCGTGGCATGGTTTCGATTTCTTCTTCCCAGTATTTGTCATTCATGGTTCTATTGTATAAGTTTTTCTGCTATATTCTTGCCTGCTGCCAATGCCTTCAGATTCATTTCTACGATGGCGTCTCCCTTACGCTGGAAGATTTCGCGTACGCTTTCCTGCATGGTAGCGTAGTCGATGCCCAGGAAGGGGATGGTGGCTCCCAGCAGTACGATGTTGGCCACACGGGGCGATCCGGACTCCTTGGCTATCTCGCTGACATTTACTACGATCTTGTGCGGCAGTTTGTCAAGCTCTGCCCGGATGGCTTCTTCGCTGGGATAGTTGGGAATGTTGACAAAGGGGACAGAGTTGGTTACTAACCAGCCTTCGTGGTTCAGGTAGGGCAGATAGCGCAGGGCTTCCATGGGCTCCAGCGAGATGATCAGGTCGCATTTTCCTGTCGGAATCAGATCGGATGCGATGGGTTGGTCGCTGATGCGCAGATTCGACTGTACGTCGCCTCCCCGCTGGCTCATGCCGTGCACTTCGGCTTGTTTCATGTACAGGCCCTTTTTCAGGGCGGCTTTACCGATAACGGTGGCGATAGACAGGATGCCTTGTCCTCCTACGCCCGAAAGTATGATGTCTTTTTTCATGGCTTTACTTGTTACGTTTTTTGCGTGCTAATGTCTGAATGCACTCTCTGCGGGGGATGATAATCGATACTCCGTGGTATTCAATTTCCTCGCGTATCACTTGTCTCATTTCTTCGTAATTCTTCTTCAGGGGTACTACCACACGGATGTGCTCCGGTGCCACACCGATGCCGGCACAGATGGCTTCCAGACGTCCGGTTCCAGCTGAGTCCTGTCCACCGGTCATGGCGGTTGTTTCGTTGTCCGAGATGACGATGGTGACGTTGGCATTTTCGTTGACGCAGTCCAACAGTCCCGTCATGCCCGAATGAGTGAATGTTGAGTCGCCGATGACGGCAACCGACGGATGTACTCCTGCATCGGCCGCTCCTTTGGCCATGGTGATGGAGGCGCCCATATCGACACACGAGTTGATGGCGTGGAACGGTGCGTTAGCTCCCAACGTATAGCAGCCGATGTCGCTGAACACTTTGTGCGAAGGATATTCTTCTTTCAGCACTTGTGTCAGTACGGTGTACATGTCGCGGTGTCCGCAGCCTTCGCACAGTGCTGGCGGTCTCATTTCGACCAGCGACGGAACGCTGAATTCAGCTTTGTTTTCCTTGCCTACGGCACGTGCCACGCTGTCGGGAGTCAGTTCGCCGTCGGTTGGCAGTGTGCCGTCCAAACGTCCTTTTACTTTGACGCCCAGTCCCAGATAGCCTTTCAGTTGTCTTTCCACGAAAGGTTGTCCGTCTTCCAGTACCAAGATTTCTTCGCATTCGTTTATCAGTTGCATCAGTTGCTTCTTGGGCAGCGGATACTGGCCTATTTTCAGGACTGGATATTCGCAGCCTTCCGGATAGCTTTCCATCAGGTAGTTGTAACCGATGCCGCATGCTACGATACCCATCTTTTTGTTGGGACCATCTGTATATTTATTGAAAGGTGAATTTTCGGAGGCTTTTACGAATTCGTCTTGTTGTTTCAGTAATACTCTGTAGCGTTTGCGGGCATTTCCCGGCAGCAGGATGAACTGGCGCGGGTCGTCGCTGAAGGCCAGTCCGTTTTGCGGTTGCTGTTCCTTGCGTTCTACACCCGAGCGCGAATGAGCCAGTCGGGTAACGATGCGCAGCAACAGAGGTTCGCCGGTCTGTTCGGAGAAGCGGAAACCTTCATAGGCCATGTCGTAGGCCTCTTGTTGGTTGCTGGGCTCGAATATGGGTATCAGTGCGAAGTCACCATAGAAGCGGCTGTCCTGTTCGTTTTGCGAAGAGTGCATGCTGGGATCGTCGGCTGCCACGACTATCATTCCGCCTTTGACGCCTGTCATGGCTGCATTGATAAAGCAGTCGGCTGCTACGTTCATTCCCACGTGCTTCATGCAGACTAACGAACGTTTCCCTGCAAATGACATACCCAATGCTGCCTCCATGGCAGTTTTTTCGTTGGTGCACCATCGGTTGTGGATGTTGCGTTCGGCCGTTATGGGCATCGTTTGAATATATTCGGTGATTTCTGTAGATGGGGTTCCCGGATAGGCGTAAACGCCCGAGAGTCCGGCGTCCAGTGCAGCTTGTGCTATGGCTTCGTCGCCAAGTAAAAGTTGTTTGCTCATATTTGATTGTTTAAGTGTTAACCTTATTTTTTCTCGATTAGTTAACCGCAAATATAAGCTTTTGCTTTTACATAAGAACACAAAATCACTTAAAAATCTTTCTTTCGTTCAGGGCTTTCCAGTATTTGCGTGCATTTTTCATGTGCTCTGTGTAGTTGGATGCAAAGTTGTGTGTTCCCGAAAAGTCTTCTTTGGCACACATATAGATATAGTTGTGTTTTTCATAATTCAGTACGGCATCGATTCCGACAGGAGTAGGGATACGTATCGGTCCGGGAGGCAGTCCGATGTTGCGATAAGTGTTGTAGGGCGAGTCCACGGTCAGGTGTTTGTTGCTGATTCGTTTCAGCTGGAAATCCTGTAGGGCAAACTTGATGGTTGGGTCGGCTTGCAGTGGCATTCCTTTGTGCAGGCGGTTGATGTAGAGCCCGGCCACAGTAGGCTTTTCGGCGTTGTTGTTGGTCTCTTCCTCTACGATGGAGGCCAGCGTGCATACTTCTTCCGGTGTCATGCCGGCAGCTTGTGCCTTTTGCATCCGTTCTTCGTTCCAGAAGCGGCGGTGTTCTTTCTGCATCCTTTCGATGAACTGCTTCGCGCTGATGTCCCAATATACCTGGTATGTGTCTGGGATAAAAAGGCAGGGTAGGGTCTCTTTCCGATAGCCCCATTGCCGGATCATCAGTGTGTCGTTTAGCAGTCCGGCTATTTCGGCAGAGTCTATCATGAGTTGTTTGCCCACGTTACGTGCCAGCCGATCCAGTGTTCTGACGCTTCCGATGGTAAGGTTCACCGGTTCCTGATGTCCCCGGTAGAGGCGGGCGAATACATGATAGGCGTTGTCGGCAGGATGAATGGCGTAGCGTCCGGTATGGATGTGCTGCCCATATTCCTTGTACCGTGCCAGCAGTTTGAAACCGGACAGGTTGGCAGTTTGATCTTGTGTCTTCAGTTTGTGGCAGACCGAGTCGGCATTGTCATCGCGATCGATGTAGATATAGGCGGTTTTCGACGGATGGAATTGGGGAGCCAGCAGCAGGTAGTAGGCAGTTCCTGCGCATGCCAACCCTATGAAGATGAGGACGGCCAGTCCTCCCAGGAGCATTTTCTGTTTCTTTTTCATTTCGGTTTGAATACGTCGATTTTGGGTTCGTAAATCTTTGGAAGAGGTGTGGCGTTTCTCTCTTTTCGTTCTGAAACAAAAAAAAGAGATGGGTCACATCTCTTTTCTGCATTTCGAGCCGATAGCCGGACTTGAACCGGCGACCTACGCGTTACGAATGCGTTGCTCTACCAACTGAGCTATATCGGCAATCTCTTTTCGTTTTACGGGGTGCAAAGGTACAGTTTTATTTGGAACTGCAAAAATAATCGGTCGTTTTTTTAGGGGCGAATCGAAAAAGTTGGGGAAGTAGATGTGGGGAAGAAGGGGAGGGGGATTTTAGTGAAGGGGGTAGAACTAGGGTGTTTTGGTTTGAGGAATTGATAACTAAACTTTTTAATTTAGGTTTAACTTTGTTGATTTTCAATTGCAAGTTTCGCAAGTGCTCAAATTACAAATTGATAAGACTTCAAGCAACAAGGGTATAAGGTCGGAACACCTTGCCTGATAAAGAATCGTCTGAAACGGTTCGCTGCAAACGCTTTTTCAACTCATCAACTTGTTACTTGTTTACTGTGCAACTTTAGTTTGCAAAAGTTGTGTAAAATATACTGCGATGGCTACTGCAGATATACTGCGATGGCTGATGAAGATATACTGCATGAAGAAAAGAAGTATATATGCTCTAAAAAATGTATCGACACCGTATCATTCTGGCAGAATGAATGCAGATGAAACAGAATTCATACCGTTTTTTGTATTTCACTCCGTGTTTCTGTCGTGAATAAAGGATGAGAGTTGTGATTTGCTTTCAATTTAGAATCTTTGAACCGTTTGTTTGGATTGAAATAGTGATTGTATCTGCGTTTTTTCCCGCACTTGCATGGCTCGCGAGAAACACCAGTGTGGCTCATCTTCCACACTGGTGTTTCTTTTGTGGGACACTTGTGTGGTTCGTTAACCTTGCAAGTGAGTGAAAAGGTCTATCTGATATCGGTGAAAGATGATTTGTTGTTGTCTGCAAGAGATTGTATAAGTTTCACCGCCCTTTGAATTTTGTTTTCTGAAATTGCTTTCACCGCTTTCTCGCTTTCATTGTGTTGATAAACAGATGAATATGGTGAAACATTCCTTTCACTATTGCAAGGATTTAACAGGCTGTGTGTTTTCCTTGCGTTTCCCTTATTAGAAAAGTGAAATTGATATGTGAAACTTTGCTTTCACCGGAAAACGCATATAATGAGTCATTTACAAGGAGGTGAAGGCGTGAAGGCTTTTTAGGTGAAAAAAAATATAGTCAAAAGTAAGTGAAATGCGAAAAATCATTCAAAAAATAGTATTTAAGTTAGTAAGGTTGGTCAGATTGACTTTATCCCGCTCGCGGCCGCTCCGCCACAGCCGCAACCATCCGTAC
>CABROZ010000122.1 GCA_902472795.1 uncultured Bacteroides sp.
TCTACTATTATAGTTTATAAAATAAAAAAGCGTCTAGTTAAATCAGGAAAAGACACATGACACAATCCGTATTTCAACATCCAACTGACCAGTAATTTTTCTCCAGTTAGAGAAATATTTTTTCCCAGTTAGAGAAAAAACAGCGATCTATTCAGCCAAAATCTCTGTGCAACACCTCTATACAAAAAACTCAGACACGAATCATACAATGCTTCACAAACAGAAGATGTCTGTAAAAGCTTGTATGACCCGTGCCAGAATGAATAACCAAAAATACAAAAACAAACCAATGCAACTGTGCTCAGGCCGGCAATTACTTCTCGTTTCTGCTATACTATCCGTCAGAATATCACCGATCAATTCTTAATAAATGTATAAGATTCGAAAGAAGCCAGCCCTAACACAAGCTTACATTTATTTATATCAGATAAAGAATGCAATCTTACCAATCACTCATCTGCCTGTTTAGACTCAAATTCCTTGATGAGTTTTTCCTGTACATCACCCGGAACAAGTTCGTAGCTGGCAAACTTCATGATGAAAGAAGCACGTCCACCCGTCAACGAACTCAAAGCTGTAGAATAGGAAGACATCTCTTTCAAAGGAACTTTAGCTACCAGTTTTTCATAACCGGCCTCACTACTCATGCCCATAATCATGGCACGACGTCCCTGCAAGTCACTCATTACATCGCCCATCTTATCCGAAGGAACAAATACTTCTACATCATAAATGGGTTCCAATATCTTCGGACCTGCATTTTTAAAGGCTTCACTGAAAGCGTTGCGACCTGCCAGCATGAACGAAATTTCATTGGAATCTACGGGGTGCATCTTTCCGTCGTACACGATGACACGTACATCGCGAGCATAAGAACCCGTCAACGGTCCTTGCTCCATACGCGACATGACACCTTTCAGAATAGCCGGCATAAAGCGTGCATCGATGGCACCACCAACCACACAGTTGACAAATACCAGCTTACCACCCCACTCCAACGGAATTTCTTCGGTACCCTTGACATTCATCTTGAACTCCTGGCCTCCGAACTTGTAAGTATCGGGAGCCGGCATACCTTCATAATAAGGTTCTACAATGAGATGAACTTCACCAAACTGTCCGGCACCACCCGACTGTTTCTTATGACGGTAGTCGGCACGAGCTGCCTTTGTGATGGTTTCACGATAAGGAATACGCGGTTCTTCGAACTTCACCTGCAGTTTTTCATTATTTTCCAAGCGCCACTTCAATGTACGCAAGTGGAACTCACCCTGTCCGTGAACGATGGTCTGACGCAATTCCTTCGACTGATCGATCACCCAAGTCGGATCTTCTTCGTGCATACGGTTCAGTATGGCCATCATCTTTTCAGTATCAGCTTCGTTTACCGGCTTGATGGCACGTGAATACTTGGAATTAGGATATTTGATAAAGTTGAAACGGTTTTCAGCACCCTTGCCGTTCAGCGTATTTCCGGTATGCACATCTTTCAGTTTGACGGTACAGCCTATATCACCGGCCACCATCTCTTCTACTTTGATACGGTTGGCACCCGCACAGGCATAAATCTGCGCGATACGTTCTTTCGAACCTCTGTCGGCATTGGTAAAGTCATCACCTTCGTGCACCTTTCCACTCATTACCTTGAAATATTGCACATCACCGATATGCGGTTCTACGGCCGTCTTAAAGAAGTAAAGTGAAGTAGGTCCGTTGGGATCAGGTTTCACAACTTCACCACGCGTATTGTGTACGGGAGGCATTTCGTCCACGAATGGAACGACATTGCCAAGGAATTCCATCAGACGACGCACACCCATATCCTTGCCTGCACAGACACAGAACACCGGGAACATGCCACGGGCGGCCAGTCCCTTACGGATACCTTCACGCATTTCGTCTTCGGTCAGCGATTCCATTTCGAAGAATTTCTCCATCAACGATTCATCGTGTTCGGCTGCTGCCTCGACCAAAGCTTTGTGCCATTCGGTAGCCTTTTCCATTTCTTCGGCCGGAATTTCTTCTATAGTAGGCGCACCACCTTCGGGAGCCCACGAATATTTTTTCATCAAAAGTACATCAATCAACGAATTAAAGTTCGGACCAGTTGCAAGCGGATACTGTACGGGAACTACTTTTGAACCGTAAATAGACTTCAGCTGCTCCAAAACCATATCATAGTCACACTTCTCGCTATCCAGCTGGTTCACCAGGAAAATCACCGGCTTACCTAATTTTTCCGTATAGCGGAAATGATTCTGTGTACCTACTTCTACGCCATATTGTCCGTTCAACAGCAAAATGGCCGTATCGGTCACGTTCAACGCTGTCATAGCAGCACCCACAAAATCATCACTACCCGGGCAGTCGATAATATTTAGTTTCTTTCCGTTCCACTCTACATGGAAAACGGTGGAAAACACAGAATAACCATATTCCTGCTCCACCGGGAAGTAATCGCTGACTGTATTCTTGGCAGTAATTCTGCCACGACGTTTTATAATACCACCCTCATAGAGCAGCGCTTCCGTGAGAGTGGTTTTACCCGAGCCGTCATTGCCAAGCAGAGCAATGTTCTTAATTTCATTCGTCTGATATACTTTCATGATATATAGAATTTAAAGTGAATAAATCAGCTGCTTCCGCAAGCCATTATTTTTTATGTGGCGCAAATTAGGCATTATAAAAAAAAAAAGCAACGATTAAGACAGTGTTACTAAACTATGTTATCAAACATATAGTCCTCCGCATCTTACGCTTTCATTGAGGAAAAAACCTCCACAGAAGTGATAGGAACAGCATTTTGGTCTAAAATCCACCATTATTTGAAGGATTTATCCACCCACAATCAACATTTTTTCAGCTATCTTTGTAGCATTGAAACACAATTTATTAATATCTGATACTACAATATCTATATGAAGAAATTATTTTGGAGTTTGGCTCTGCTTTTCGGAATCGGATGTTCGGCTTTACTCAAAGCCCAGCCGACAACCACAAACAACGCCATCGTGCCGGGAAAAGTGTGGAACGACACCGAAGGAAACCCGATCAACGCCCACGGAGGCGGAATTCTTTACCACGAAGGTACCTACTACTGGTACGGAGAGTATAAAAAAGGGAAAACCATCTTGCCCGAATGGGCTACCTGGGAATGTTATCGAACAGACGTTACGGGCGTAAGCTGCTATTCCTCGCAGGACTTGATGAACTGGAAGTTCGAAGGCATTGCCCTGCCGGCTGTTAAAGACGACCCAAACCACGACCTGCATCCCAGCAAAGTGTTGGAACGTCCGAAAGTCATCTACAACCAACGCACCGGCAAGTTCGTCATGTGGGCACACGTGGAAAGCGCCGACTACAGCAAGGCTTGTGCCGGAGTAGCCGTCAGCGATTCGCCTACTGGCCCGTTCACCTACCTTGGCAGCTTCCGTCCCAACGATGCCATGAGCCGCGACCAAACCGTATTTGTTGACGACAACGGACGTGCCTACCAGTTCTATTCGTCCGAGAACAATGCTACCTTATATATAAGTGAACTTACCGACGACTACCTGCGCCCCAGCGGACGCTTTACCCGCAACTTCATCGGGCAGAGCCGCGAGGCACCGGCCGTATTCAAGCACGACGGAAAATACTACATGCTGTCGTCGGGCTGTACCGGATGGGATCCCAACCAGGCAGAGCTGGCTGTTGCCGACTCCATCATGGGACCATGGACGGTAATCGGTAATCCCTGCACCGGCCCCGATGCCGACAAGACGTTCTATGCCCAAAGCACCTACGTACAGCAGGTCATGGGCAAGAAAGACTGTTACATCGCCATGTTCGACCGCTGGAACAAGAAAGACCTGGAGAACTCGCTCTACGTATGGCTGCCCATTTCGTTCGAAAACGGAAAAATCACCATCCCCTGGCGCGACCAATGGAACTTCGACTCGTTTGCCCAGCAGCCCCGCTTCGAAGCCGGAAAAGGTACCTTTCTGCTGAACGGGAAGCCATTCATCGTAAAAGCTGCCGAACTGCACTACCCACGCATCCCCAAACCTTATTGGGACCAGCGCATCAAACTGTGCAAAGCCTTGGGCATGAACACTATCTGTCTGTACGTATTCTGGAATGCACATGAATCACAACCCGGTGTATTCAACTTTGAAGGCCAGAACGACCTGGCCGAGTTCTGCCGCCTATGCCAGCAGAACGACATGTACGTCATCCTGCGTCCCGGTCCCTACGTTTGTGCCGAATGGGAAATGGGCGGACTGCCCTGGTGGTTGCTTAAAAAGAAAGACATCCGCCTGCGCGAGTCCGATGCTTACTTTCTGGAGCGCGTAGCCATCTTCGAAGAAGCCGTAGCCAACGAAGTGAAGGACCTGACCATCGCCAACGGCGGCCCCATCATCATGGTACAGGTCGAAAACGAATACGGTTCCTACGGGGAGAGCAAGCAATACGTATCACAGATACGCGACATCGTGCGCAAGAACTTCGGCAATGTTACGCTGTTCCAGTGCGACTGGGCTTCCAACTTCACCAAGAACGGACTGCACGACCTCATCTGGACCATGAACTTCGGTACGGGGGCCAACATCGACCAGCAGTTTGCCCGCCTGAAGGAACTGCGTCCCAACAGCCCGCTGATGTGCAGTGAGTTCTGGAGCGGATGGTTCGACAAGTGGGGAGCCAACCACGAAACTCGTCCGGCTGCCGACATGATTGCCGGAATTGATGAAATGTTGTCCAAAGGCATCTCGTTCAGCCTCTACATGACTCACGGAGGTACCAACTGGGGACACTGGGCCGGAGCCAACTCTCCCGGCTTTGCTCCCGACGTGACATCGTACGACTACGACGCCCCCATCAGCGAATCAGGACAGACCACACCCAAGTACTGGGAACTGCGCAAGACATTAGAGAAATACATGGACGGCAAGAAACAGGCCAAAGTTCCTGCCCTCATCAAGCCCATCAGCATTCCTGCCTTCCAGTTCACCGAGATGGCCCCACTCTTCGCCAACCTGCCTGCTGCCAAGAAAGACGAAAACATCCGCACGATGGAAGAGTACGACCAGGGCTTCGGCAGCATTCTGTACCGCACTACGCTGCCTGAGACCAAAGTTCCGGCACTGCTCACCGTCAACGAAGCGCACGACTATGCACAAATCTTCATCGACGGCAAGTACATCGGCAAGCTGGACCGCCGCAACGGCGAAAAGCAGATTACCCTGCCCGCCTGCCGCAAGGGAGCACAACTCGACATCCTGGTAGAAGCCATGGGACGCATCAACTTTGGACGTGCCATCAAGGACTTCAAAGGCATCACGAAGAACGTGGAACTGACCATCGACATGAACGGTTATCCCTTCGTCTGCGACCTGAAGAACTGGGAAGTTTTCAACATCGAAGACACATACGAATTCTATAAAGGCATGAAGTTCGAACCCATCCGCTCGCTGAAGGACGAACAGGGACAACGCATCCCGGGCTGCTACCGCGCCACCTTCAACGTGAAGAAGCCCAGCGACACTTTCCTGAACTTCGAGACATGGGGCAAAGGGCTGGTTTACGTGAACGGATATGCTTTGGGACGCATCTGGGAAATCGGTCCGCAACAGACTCTCTACGTACCGGGATGCTGGCTGAAGAAAGGCGAAAACGAAATTCTGGTATTCGACATCGTAGGTCCGAAAGAAGCTAAGAGTGAAGGCCTGCGCGAACCGTTGCTCGACCAGTTGCAGGTGAGCAAACCGCTGACTCACCGCACCGAAGGACAGAATCTGGACCTCTCGGCCGAGAAACCCGTACTCAGTGGCAGCTTCAAGCCCGGCAACGGATGGCAGGAAGTAAAATTCGACCAACCCGTCAGCGGACGCTACATCTGTCTGGAAGCACTCAGTTCGCAAGACGGGAAAGACCTGGCCTGCATTGCCGAGATGTATGTACTCGACAAAGACGGCGAACGCCTGTCGCGTGAACCCTGGACCGTGAAGTATGCCGACAGCGAAGACGTAGCTCACGTCAACCGTTC
>CABROZ010000123.1 GCA_902472795.1 uncultured Bacteroides sp.
GTGGCCGGGCGTAAAGACGTAGCTGCCGTTGACGCCACAGGTCAGAATCAGCATCTTCAGGTTGTACTTGGCCAGCAGAATCCAGCATTTGTCCTGCAGGTCGATGCCGGGATAGCCGAACATACGGCTCACGGTAACCAACTCCTCATCATTGATCTTCAGCACGTTGCAACGGTCGAACGAATCACACAGAATCTCCTTCGTATAGAAACTCTGACGCAGGTTGATGTCGAAGATGCGCAGCGTATCGGCATCGTCGGGCATGGCGTCGAGGAAACGGTGGATGGTCTGGCGCGACACGATGCTGCGCTGTGCCAGCGAGCCAAAGCAGACGGCACGCGTCTGACGGGCCAGTCCTTCGAGGGCCTGCGTGTAGGGGATGTTGTCCCAGGCCACGCCTTCCTTGATGTCATAGCAAGGCACACCTTCGGCGTCCAGCTCTACCTGAACGGTACCCGTGGGGTAAGGCACGGTTTCGATGAGCCCGTACAGCTGTTTCTGACGGAAGTTCTCTAATATCTCCGTACCCAGTTTGTCCTGGCCTACGGCACTCACCACGCGGCTCTCCAGCCCGAACTGCGACACGTGATAGGCAAAGTTGGCGGGCGCTCCGCCCAGTTTTTTTCCTTCGGGCAGCACGTCCCACAGTGCTTCGCCCATTCCGACTACAATTGGTTGACTATTCATGGTTGTTGTTGTTTTATAGTGGACGAGTGGACAAGGGAATTAGTTAGTTGACGAGTGGACAAGGCTACAGACTACAAAGACGACCTTGCTTTTGTTAGTGGACAAGTTGACAAGGCTACAGACTACAAGGACTGCCTTGTGGTCTCGTTTACTTGTTCACTTGTTGACTTACTGACTTGTTCACTCGTTGACTTGTTTACTTGTTCACTCGTTGACTTGTTCACTCGTTCACTTGTTAACTTGTTTAATCTTCAGTGTATAGGCTATCAGATAGAGCACGCCGACCGTCATCACTGCCACGGCACCACTCTGTCCCACGGCATCGCTGGCCACACCCATCAGCAGCGGGAACACCGTGCCGCCGAAAAGGCCCATAATCATCAGACCCGAAACCTCGTTCTTCTTCTCGGGCACCTCCGTCAGCGCCTGCGCAAAGATGATGGGGAATACATTCGAGTTGCCGAAACCGATCAGCGCGATGCAGACGTAGATGACGTAGTGCGCGTCGGACACCAGCAGTCCCACCATTGACACCAGCATGCAAGCCACACTGATGCCCAGGAAGCGGCGTGCCGACAGATGTTGCAGGATGAACGTACCCAGCAGGCAGCCCGCCGTACGGAAGATGAAGTAAAGGCTCGTGGCAAATCCCGCCTCTTCGAGCGTCAGGCCCACACGTTCCATCAGCAGTTTGGGAGCCGTGGTGTTGGTGCCCACGTCGATGCCCACGTGACAGACGATGCCTAAGAAGCACAGCAGGATGAACGGACGCCCCAGCAGACGCAGACAGTCGGCAAAGCTCGAAGCGCGGTCGGGACGTTCTTCCTCGATGGGCGTGGACGACAGCCACAGGATGGCAATGACGGCCACTACCATATAGACGGGGAACAGCACACGCCAACCCAGTCCGAAGGTAGGCATGGCCTGCGTAGCGCCCCACATGGCGATGTAGGGAGCCAGGAACGAAGCGATGGCCTTGACAAACTGTCCGAAGGTGAGCGAGCTGGCCAGACGGTCGCCCGTGATGATGTTGCTCAGCAGCGGGTTGAGCGAAGTCTGCATCAGTGCGTTACCGATGCCCAGCAGCGAGAAGGAGCAGAGCATCAGCCCATAACCATCGCCAAAGAGCGGCAGCAGCAGCGACACGGCAGTCACCAGCAAGCTGAGCAGCACGGTGCGCTTCCGCCCGATGCGGTTCATCAGCATCCCCGTCGGCACGGAGAAGATGAGGAACCAGAAGAAGACAAGCGACGGAAAAATATTGGCCTGCGAGTCCGTCAGCCCCAAGTCGGCCTTCACATAATTGGAAGCGATACCCACCAGATCGACAAAGCCCATGGCGAAGAAGCAAAGCATGACGGGTATCAGCCTTCCGTATTTAAGTTGTTCGTTTGCGGTCATTGTTTTTTTAAGAAGTTAGAGAAGTTAGAGAAATGATATTCATTTCACCTCCGTCAGTTCCACCACCCGACTTTGCATCGGCAGGAAGCCGAAGGCGTCAAGTCCCACCTTCATCAGATAGTCGCCCGAGAGCACTCTGCCGTTGGCGGGGAGGGTGGACTCGGTGCCGGGCATCAGGTTGATTTCCTCCACCTTGTAGCGCTTGGTCGGGTCAAGTCCCTGCAGGCGTACGGGCAGCAGCTTCTCCTGATAGCGCGGACAGACGTCGTAAGCAAAGAGTACAGCCTTGCTGCCGTCGGTGCTCACGTAGTTCAGCGCCATGTGGTTGCTTTCGTAGGGCGACACCAAGCGGTACTGGATGCCGTCCAGAATGACGGGTTGCAGACGCTTCCAGTTGGCCACCGCCGTCTGGCAGTAGATCAGTTCGTCGGCGCTCAGTTCCTTCAGTCCCAGGTCGAAGCCCAGTTTGCACATCGAAGCCACGTCGGTACGGAACTTCACCGAAGCCGCCTTGTTCCAGCTCGTCACATGAGCGCACATGGCCTTGGCCGGGAAGAACTGCGAAAAGCCCCATTGGATGTAAATGCGCTCCACGGGATCGGTATTGTCGCTGCACCAGAACTCGGTGAAATACTTCAGTGCCCCGTAGTCGCAACGTGCACCGCCGCCCGAGCAGAGCATCATGGGCACGTCGGGATAGTTGTCCTTCACCCGCTTCATCACGTTATAGACGCCGCGCACATGGTCGATGTACAGACGTCCCTGCTCGGCCTTCAGGTAGGGCGAGTAGATGTTGGTGATGGGGCTGTTGCAGTCCCACTTGAAGTAAGCGATGTCGGGGTTCTCCTTCAGCAGCTTGTCCACTACGCCATATACATAGTCCTGCACGGCCGGGTTGCTCAGGTCGAGCGCCAACTGGTTGCGGTAGTAGTACGTCTCGCGGTTGGGATAATGGATGGCCCAGTCGGGATGCTTTTCAAAGAGTTCGCTTTTGGGATTCACCATCTCCGGCTCTATCCACAGTCCGAACTTCACGCCCGCCTCCTTGGCTGCATCGGTCAGGGCACGGATGCCGCCGGGCAACTTGTCGTGCGTCACTTCCCAGTCGCCCAGTCCGGCACGGTCGTTCTTGCGCGGATACTTGTTGCCAAACCATCCGTCGTCCAGCAGGAACATGTCCACACCCAGGTCCTTGGCTTCCTTCATCAGTTCGGCCAGGATGTCCTGATCGAAGTCGAAGGCAGTGTTCTCCCAGTTGTTGAGCAGTGTCAGGCGTGTGCCTTTGCCGTCCTTCAGCTGATAATTGCGCGCCCAGGCCTGCAGGTCGCGGCTGCCCTGACCGGTACCTTCGGTGCTCAGCGTGAAGATGAATTCGGGAGTAGTGAAGACCTCATCGCGATTCAGCCGATAGGCCGACGCATACGGATTGATACCGGGAATGATGCGCAGGTTGCCCACGTTGTCCACCTCGAAGGTGAAGCGGAAGTTGCCTGTCCACGCCAGAGTGCCCATCAGCACTTCGCCCTGCCGTTCCTGGGCAGGCTGGTCCAGCCCCACGATAAAGAAGGGATGGGTGTACATGGCGGCACGGCTGCCCAACTTGGTGTCGAGCACCTTCTTGCCGAAAAGCAGGGGCTGCGTACTCATCTGTGCTTCCTTGGCCCAGTCGCTGCTGAACTCGGTCAGGTAGTAGGCAGCGCGGCTGAAGTAAAGCATGGTCGAGGCGTAGGCCGACAGGGTAATGGGTTTCTTCTCCTGATGGCGGATTTCGCTCCACGTCTTGATGACGTTCTCCTTCGGATAGGCCACGTAGTGCAGCGTCACATCGACGGGATACTTGTCGTCGCGCAACTGGATGTCGGTCTGCACGCCTCCCTCCACAGGATGCGAGGAGGACGACACGTAGTAGAGCCACGTGGAAGGATTGCCATCGTTGTGAGTGACGGCCAGGGCAGGGTCGAAGAAGTCTTCGTTGCCCGAACCGCTATACACTTCCCAGCCGCGGCGACTGACACTGCCGTCCGAAGCGGGGTGCACGCTCCAACCCAGTTCTTTCAGGTCGGACTCGTTCTGCAGCCGTTCGCCAAAGTAGCTCTGGTAGAGGCGGCCGTTCTCGGCAACCTGCAGCACCAGGTCGGTGCGGTCGGTGGAGATGCGTATCTGTTTCATGTCACTGGCATTCAGTGCAACGGCGGCAAACAGTGCGAATGCCGCCGTAGTGATGAGGTGTTTCATGGAATAAGGGGGCTTTTACGAATTACAATCCCAATTGATATACCTTCAGGTTCTTCACTTCAGCCTCACCTCCCTCGGTGTAGAAACGCAGGGCGTTGTAGGGCTGTGTGGGGAATACCAGGTTGGTCATGGCAATGCGTCCACCGTCCACGAAGAGTTCAACAGAGCACTTGTCCACGAACACGTCGATGTGGTAAGTCTTGCCTTCGCAGAGCGAGAGCGGTGCCCAGGTGCCGAGGGCGAAGTCGTTGATGTAGTTCACCGAAAGAACCTTGCGGTGGTCGTCGGTCTCCTTGGCGTGAGGTTCGGACTTCTCGCCGAAAGCAGTCAGTCCGCTTTGGCTGCGGTCCATCACGATGCGTCCGGCTTTCAGGTCGAGGTAGATGTCCACCTTTTCGCCTTTATCGTTCAGCAGTTGGAAGCCTGTGGTTTGTGCTTTGCCCGGGGTGATGTCCATTTCCAGTTCGCAAGCGCCTTCGGCACCGGTAGCCAGCGGGCTGACCAGATGTTCGTCGGCCAGGGTGAAGTCGTTGACGGGTGTCGTGCCTTTGCGCAGGCCTTGGGTCTCCTTCACGGCATTGGCAGCCATGTAGATTTCACCGTCCTTGGTGTAGAGTGAAAGCTCGCGAGGCAGGGCGTTGGCACCGCGGTACTGACGGATGGGGGTTACGTTGGCATACTGCCAGTTGCTCATCCAGGGAACTGCGATGGTGCGGTCGCCGGTGTTCGAGAAGCAGACAGTGGCGTAGTGGTCCTTACCGAAGTCGAGCCACTTGGAAATGCTCTTGTCGGTGTCGCAATGGAATTCCTTGCCGTCAAAGTCGCCTACGAAATATTCCGTAGCGCTACCGCCGAAGGGGCAGCCGGGGTTGATGTTGACAATCATCACCCACTTCATGTTGTCCTTGTTGCCATCGACAGGCAGCTGTACAAAGTCGGGGCATTCAAACTGGTTGGGCTGTACGCCGTAGCCTTCGCCAAACTGGCTGAGGTATTCCCAGTTCTTCATGTCGGAAGAAGAATAGAAACGCATGTTCTTGTCGGCCGAAACAATCATGTACCACTTCTGTGCAGGTTCGTACCAGAAGACTTTCGGATCGCGGAAGTCCTTCAGTCCGTCGAACGGGGTCAGGATGGGGTTCTTCTCGTACTTGGTGTAGGTGCGGCCGTTGTCGTTGCTGTAGGCCATGCACTGTATCTGTCCGTGCTCGTCGCTGGCCGAGGTGTAGAAGGCAATCATGGCGTCCTTGCCATAGCCGGCGCTGTTGTTCTTGTCAACTACGGAGCTACCCGAGAAGATGTGTCCCAGCGTGTCGCGTGCGATGGCGGGGTCGAGGTGTTCCCAGTGGATGAGGTCGCGGCTGACGGAGTGTCCCCAGTGCATGTTGCCCCACTTCGATCCGTAGGGGTTGTACTGGAAGTACAGATGATATTCGCCGTCTTTATAGACCAGACCGTTGGCGTCGTTCATCCAGCCGTAGAGCGGCGTGTGGTGATAGACGGGGCGGTAGTAGTCGGTATTGGTGGTGTCGAAGGTGTCGGCCAGACGGATGCTGTCCCAGCAGACGGCGTTGGCAGCCAGACGACCGATGGTGACGGTGGCTTCCTTGGCTCCCTGCGGCAGGGCGAAGGGTACGTAATATTCAACGCTATCTACAGCCAGGCGAACGTCCATGGCTACGTCGGCAGGACTGCCGGTATC
>CABROZ010000124.1 GCA_902472795.1 uncultured Bacteroides sp.
ACCTCCCCCTTCGGGTACTCCTCCTTCCAGAAGGAGGAGAGTTTCAGATACTTTTGTTTTTGACACCCTCATGCAAACCGGACATACCAGAGCATAAAAAAAGAATGAAGAACCACCTCGCACCATCCGGCAGGCAATTCTTCATTCTTCATTATTCGTTCTTTATTTAACAGCGTTTATTTCGCCAGGTCAGCAATCACCTTCATAATCTGCTGACCGATTTCCTCGGCTTCTTCCTGCGTGTGAGCCTCGCTATATACGCGGATGATAGGCTCGGTGTTACTCTTGCGCAGGTGTACCCACTTCTCGGGGAAATCTATCTTCACACCGTCGATGTCGTTGATCTCCTCGTTCTTGTAGAGTTCCTTCACCTTGGCCAGGATGGCGTCCACATCGGTTTCGGGCGTCAGATCCACACGGTTCTTGGCCATGAAGTAAACGGGATAAGTGGCACGCAGCTCGCTCACCTTCTTGCCTTCGTGTGCCAGGTGGCTCAGGAAGAGGGCAATGCCTACCAAAGCGTCGCGGCCGTAGTGGCTGGCGGGATAGATGACACCGCCGTTGCCTTCACCGCCAATAACGGCACCTACTTCTTTCATCTTCGTGGTGACATTCACTTCACCTACGGCCGATGCGTAGTATTGCTGACCGTACTTGCGGGTCACGTCGCGCAGGGCACGGGTCGAGCTGAGGTTCGATACGGTGCTGCCCGGTGTATGCTTCAGAATGTAGTCGGCTACGCTGACCAGCGTATATTCTTCGCCGTACATGCGTCCGTCTTCGCAGATGATGGCCAGACGATCGACGTCGGGGTCAACAACGAAAGCGACGTCGTTCTTGCCATTCTTCATCAGGTTCATGATGTCGCCCAAGTTCTTTTCAAGCGGTTCGGGATTGTGCTGGAAGTCACCTGTCGGCTCGCAGTAGAGCTTCTCGACGTGCTTCACACCCAATGCCTCGAGCAACTGGGGCAGGATGATGCCACCTACGGAGTTCACGCAGTCGATGGCTACATGGAAGTCGGCCTTGCGGATGGCTTCTACATCCACTAAATCGAGAGCCAGCACGCTGTCTATATGTTTCTGGTTATAAGTCAGGTCTTTGCGATAAGTTCCCAGTTTGTCAACCTCGGCGTATTCGAAAGCTTCGGCTTCGGCTATGCGGAGCACTTCGTTGCCTTCTTCCTTGTTCAGGAACTCACCTTTCTCGTTCAGCAGCTTCAGGGCGTTCCACTGACGGGGATTGTGCGAAGCGGTAAGGATGATGCCGCCGCTGGCGCCTTCCATCGTAACAGCCAGTTCGGTAGTCGGTGTCGAGGCCAGGTCGATATCGACCACGTCCCATCCCATACCCATCAGGGTACCTACTACTACGTTCTTCACCATTTCGCCGGAGAGGCGGGCGTCGCGACCTACTACTATTTTGTTGCTTTTAACTGTACACGTTTTACGAATGAGGGTGGCATAGGCCGAAGTGAATTTCACTATGTCGAGCGGATTGAGCCCCTCGCCTGCAGTGCCGCCAATGGTACCGCGGATGCCGGAAATAGATTTAATCAGTGTCATAGATTACAATTTAAACTATTGGTTAGAATATGAGAATATCAATATATCTGATATTTCGTTATGTCATAATAATAAGGATATACGTACTGCATGGCTGTCTGATGCCCCATCTTCGACGGTACAATCAGGCGTACATGAGCACGGTCGCGCACGTACGACAACGGGACAAGCCATCCGGCCGGCACAGCCGTCGTGCCATAATAAGAATACATGTAGCCACTGGCATTCGTAAAGATACCGGTGATGGAGGAAGAAGTAACCTGGTAGAGGAACTCGTCCACATCGATTGCACTGATGTTGGACAGGGTCGTGTCCTTGTCGAGCAGGCTGTACTCCATGAAGCGCACCAGAATGATGTCGTTCGGCTTCACCGTATCGGCCGGATTGTCGGAGCCTTTATCCACAATGTTCATATAGACTCCGCTGGCCAGCTGTACGTATTCGTTCTCGGCCGTCATCGAATCTTGCGCATAGAATTCGCTTTGTGAAATGACCTTGATGCCATGTTCGTTGATGAAGTCGGCAATGGCTGCGTCTTCATCTTCAAGCATCTCAGCGTAGGTCTTTGTATCGTCACAGGCCTGGAAAGCCAAGCTCAGTGCGAACAGGGTAAATAAGAATAAGGTAAGTTTCTTCATTTCTGTCAATTAGTAATTCTGTACAAAAGTATCTGATTTCCCTGAATATTGAAAGCCACGGACAGAAAGTTCGTATCTTTTAACCTTTTGTCACGTGCATTGAGAGCAGCGACAGCCGGCGTATCCGGCAGCCGGAACTCATTTCAGCAACAGGGGTTTGTATTTTTCCAACGCCTGTTCGAGTACTTTTTTCGCTTCGTCCATCGTCCCGTAAAACTCACCTCCCGATGCGTTCAGGTGCCCACCGCCGCCGAAGAACTCGGCTGCCAGCTGGTTGCAGGGGAAGGTGCCTACCGAGCGCAGCGATACCTTGATCATGGGCCGTTCGGTGTCTTCGCGCAGGAAACAGGAGAAGACGACGTTCTTAATGCTTAGAGGAATATTGACAAATCCCTCGCTGTCGCCACGGATGTAGCTGAACTGGCTCTGCTCTTTCTTGGTCAGCGTGATGAGGGCGGCACGGTAGTCGTGATAGACCTGCATCTGAGTCAGCACGTGCCCCATCAGGCGCAGACGGCTTTCGGAATAGGTATTGAACACCTTGCGATAAATCTCGTCCTTGTCGATGCCTTTGGTGAGGAGCTCGCTGATGATGAAATAGATTTCGCGGTTGTTCGAGTTGTACGTGAATCCGCCCGTATCGGTCATCATGCCCGTATAAATGCACTCGGCACACTCGCGGGTAATGTCGCTGAAGTAGCCCATGCGGCAAATCAGACGGAACACCAGTTCCGACGTCGATGAAATCTGTGGATGCGAGATGGTTATCCCGCAGAAGTCCTCGGGATGCAGATGATGGTCGATCAGAATCTTGCGGGCCGGCGAGGCCAGCACGGCTTCCTTCATGGCATCGATGCGGTTGGTGGCGTTGAAGTCGAGGCAGCAGATGACGTCGGCTTCGGCTATCAGCTTGTCGGCAAACTCCTTGTAGCGGTCGTACAGCAGGATGTCCTTGCTGCCCGGCATCCACTTCAGGAAGTCGGGAAAAGCGTTCGGAACAATCACGTTAGCAGTCTTTTCCTGCGAGTTCAGGAAGTGCCACAATCCCAGCGAAGAGCCGATGGCATCGCCGTCGGGACCCACGTGCGACACAATCACCATCTTGTCCGCACGGTCCATCCACTTGGCAAAATGGTCAATATTGGCTTGATCAATAACTTTCGTCAACATGTTCTTTTCGTTTTACTTCGAAGGGACAAAAGTACAAATAAAGTTTGGAAGGACAGGCACGACCCACCATAAAAATCCCAGCACCCCTCCGCAACCACACTTGCACGGCTCACGAGCCACACTTGCGTTGCTCCAATCCCACCTCAGAAACGCTCAAAGGCAATTATAGGTACGCGAGGATGGACAGTTGTTTATAAACGTTAAAAGAAGTTCCCGCCCTAAACATTCCATCCGATCCATTGTTTAACGACTGTGAAAATCGGCCGGAAATACCGCAGACAGAATGCGCAAAGCGCCGAAATCCTCAAGGATAACAAACGAAAAAGAGAGGATAACCCCAACGTATAACAGGTATTAGCGAACCACAACTTACAGAGACAGGATGAAAAAGATTGTTTGGATAACATTTTTATGCAGTCTGGCCTTTATCTCCTGCCAACAGGATGAATGGACAGACCCCTCACAGACGACGGCAGGCACACCTGCCGTTCGACTCAGGAGCGACCGTTACGAAAACGACCATGCCCGCACCCGCCAAGCTGCCGAAACCGATACCCCCTACGACCGGGTAGAGTTCTGCGTAGCTGACGAGGCCGGCGCCATCGTCAGCGGCGTGAAAGGCATCTACAGTCCCCAAAACCAGGAGATGAAAATCGAAGGGCTGAAGGAAGGCGAGTACGAACTGATGATTCTCGCCATCAGAGGCAACCTCCTCGACGACGGTGCCGTCATCCACCCCATGAAGCAGAAATCGGATCGCTGGATCAGCTTTCCGGCCGATCTGCAGAAACCCCTCGAAGCCGAATACTTCTATTCGAAGACCGCCTTCCACGTCAGCCGCGAAGCTGTAGCCGGTGGTCACGAATACACGGTGCACCTGCCCGCCGAAATCGTGCAGAAACGCATCATGGGGCGTGTCGATCTCGACCTGCTCTACAACAACGACGACGTACGAACCGCCACCACGCAGAAGACAATCACGTTCCACACGGCCACCTTCTACACTGCCTTCACCGCCGACGGCGGATACGACGGACAAAGCAACAACCGGATCGACCCCATCGAACTGGACAACCGCAACACGTACTGGTTCATGCCCACCACGGCAGGCACACATCTCAATGCCGAAATCAGCCTCAGCACCACCCATTGCCGGGGTGGCGAACGTGCCTGCAACTACCTGTTCGAGGTTGATGCCGTAAGCCCCAACCGCATTGACCACGTGCACGCACGGATGGAGCACCCCGACGACTATCAGGGCACCCTGTACGTCACCCGCCAGGCCTACAACGAAGGCAATCACGCCAAGATATTGCAGGACGGCGAGTCGAAAAACATCTATTCCGATCCGGCACAGCGGAAGTTCAACACGGCACAGCCTCTGCAAATCGAGGTAACCGATGCCGGACAACTGCACGCCCGCTTCTACTCGCCCCGCGACCTGAAACGGGTGTTGGTCAAGGCACAGATTCCCTCGGTCAGCGACGAATATTTCGACCTGGCCTATTTCGACTCCATACCGGCCTTTGCCGAGTTCTTCCACGAAGCAGCCCTCAGCACCCGAAGCGGCATGTACCGCACCGAGTCGGGCAAACTCATTGAAATCGGCAACCTGACACCTGCACAGCTCGAAGGTGTCAGCTATAAAATAGAGTCCGACGACCCTTATTGGGCCAAAATACAATCCATCGTACATGGCTGGAACATCTACTTCGGACTATACGATGGCGACCCCGACCTGCCCAACGGAGGTCCTGTAGGCAACTGGATGGGAATACGCCCCGTACATTGCCGCGAAGTCGTAGCGCTGTTCATCAACTTCACCTACATGATCGACATGGACGAGCACGAAGAAATCCTCCGCGAGAACGAAGACATCCTGTACGGCAACGGTGGCGTCAATGATAAAGTGACTGCCGACCGTGTACTGTCGCAGATGCGCCAGGTACGTACTCTGAAAGTCGGACTCGTTTACTCGGGAAACGGTGTAGTCGGATTGGGCGGCGGAAGCTCCTTCGGAGCCTACCAGAACGCCTGGATCACTCATTACACCAACACCTATGCCTGCGAAATCATGTTCCACGAGTTGGGACACGTCATGGGATACAACCACAGCAGCTCGTTCACTTACGGGCCGTGGGCACAGCAGCTGATGAACAAATTCTATGTCAACAACCTGCACAAGTTCCCCATCGACTCGCCCGACTATCTCGACAGCCGGAACAACCCGACGCTCTATCCCTAACGCCGGGTTCCGGTACGGCGCCATGCGCCGGCATACATACAACTTATTCACACCCCTAAACAACGAACAATGAAATATCCATTTATTGCTTGCTGCCTCTTCGTGTCCCTACTCTGGACCGGATGCACCGCCGAAACCGAACTCGCCGGAACACCCGCCGGACAACTTGCCGTCCACCTGCAACCCACCGGGCTGCAAGGCACTGCCGCCACAACCGACGACAGCCGAATGAATGACGTCAAGGCGTTCCGCTTCGAAGACGGAGTGTTGCAAGAGGCCTATGGACCGCTGGTTCCCGACAACGACGGCCG
>CABROZ010000125.1 GCA_902472795.1 uncultured Bacteroides sp.
TTTAAGTTTGTAAGTTTTTAAGTTCGTAAGTTTTTAAGTTATGAGTTCGTGAATTATTAGGTTGAAGATCTTATCTGTCTTGTCAACTTATAAACTGAAAAACTCATAAACTTAAAAACTCAAAAAAATTCTATTTTCGCGCGGCAAACCGTCTCACTGCCGTTCTTCTTGACTTCCACGCCATAAACATCGTTGCCGTCGTCGTCGAGGTAAAAGGACAATTCGTCGCCGTAATAGCTCTCGGCCACGTAAGCCATTTCGAAACGGCGGATGCGCTTGCTTCGGTACAACTCTATCGGGAACAGGTCGAGGATGTGTTCGATATAACGGATGCTGTTCACATGCCCGTTGATGTCGATATCACTATACTTGACCTTGAGCGAACTGATCGGTTCGGTAGCCCGAATCTTGATGCGCGACGGCTTCGCAATGGGACAAGGCTCGTCGCACACATAATTCATGATGCTGCCGTCGTGCACTGCCAGCAGGTCGATAGGCTTGCGCGTCTGCATACTGATCATGGCCCAGACGGAACGTGCATAACCAATCTTGCGTCCGTCCTTGTCGATGATGGCAAAGTTGCGGTCGGTGAAGAGCCGATAGACATTCTCTACCCACGTCTGTATCGAGAAGGGCTCGTACTGCAAAGGCATCTCGTCCATGTCGATGGCCAGTCGGGAAAGCACCCAGGTATAGTTGTCTTCGTTCAGCTCGGCCATGCCGAAACCACGTTCGGTGGCATGAAAACCGGCACAGTTGAGCAGATGGTTGCCCAGCACACCCAGCGTCAGCCTTCCCGTAAAGTCCACGTGGAAAGGTTCGGCCACGAAGTTATAGGTTCCTATTTTGTTGTCCATAGGTCGAGGATTTTTAGTTTTTAAGTTTTTTAGTTTTTAAGTTTAGTTGACGAGGGGACAAGTGAACGAGGCCACAAGGGGGGAAGGGGACTCATTACCTGTTTCCTTGTTTCTTGTCAACTTGTCAACTCGTCAACTCACTTCCCTCCTTCTTTGCTCTTCAGATACTTTGCCTCGCGCTCGGCCAGATATTCATTGACCCGTTCGAAGCAGCTGGTGGTGATGGCCACACGCCCCGAACGGACAAACTGAAGCACACAGCCAAAGGCTTGCAGTTCCTTATAGAGGCAGGTGATGTCGTCGCTCATTCCATTCATTTCGACAATGGAGAATACCGGATTGACTTCCACAATGCGGGCATGATACCTGCGTATCACCTTGGATACTTCCGGAGTCTGCTCTAATGCCGGAGTCGTCACCTTGTAAAGGGCAATCTCGTGCTGATAAATTTCGTCATCGGTAAAGTAATGCGCCTGCAGCACATCTATCCTTTTGGCGATCTGTTTTACCACCTTTTCGATGGTACTTTGGTCCGTCCATGCGGTAATGGTGTATTTATGCACTCCCTGAATGGAAGAAGCAGACACATTCAGGCTCTCGATATTGATTTGCCTGCGGGTGAACACGGCCGTCACCTGGTTGAGCAAACCGGCGATGTTCTCCGAATGGACGATGATGGTATATAATGTCTTTTCAGTCATAAGTCTTTATTATTTAGTTGACAAGTTAACGAGTTGACAAGGAGACAAGTTAACAAGTCTGCGAGGGGACGGGGAAACGCCTTGTGGCCTGAAGCCTTGTCAACTCGTTTACCGGTCTGCCCGTATCTAATTTCAACATTCCAGCAGCATCTGGTTCACCGAACCGCCCGGAGGCGTCATCGGCATCACGTTGCCTTCCTCTTCCACGCAGGCTTCGAGCAGGAAGGGGCCGTCGGTGGTCAGCATCTCGCGGATGGCATCGGCCAGTTCCGAACGATCCATCACCCGACGCGAAGCAATGCCATAGGCAGCAGCTATCTGCATATAGTCGGGGTTCAGCATGGGAGTGAACGAATAGCGGCGGTTGAAGAACATGGCCTGCCACTGGCGTACATTGCCCAAATAGTTATTGTTCAGCAGAATCATCTTGACAGGGGCTTTCTGCTCCATCACCGTGCCCAGCTCCTGCAGGTTCATCTGCAAGCCGCCGTCGCCCATGAAGACACAGACCGTACGGTCGGGACGGCCGAATGTGGCACCAATCGCCGCGGGAAGGCCGAAGCCCATCGTGCCCAAACCACCGGAAGTGACAATGCTGCGCGGACGGGTGTACTTGAAGTAACGGGCCGACATCATCTGGTTCTGACCGACATCGGTCACCAGAATGGCGTCGTTGTGAGTGGCCTCGCTCACGGCACGTACCACTTCGCCCATGCTCAGTTCGCGGGTCGTACGACACAGTTCGGGACGGATCACTTTCTCTTCTTCCACCGCCTCGTAAGTGCGGAAGCTGTCGAGCCACTCGCGGTGGGTGGCGGGCTTCAGCAGTTCGGTGACGGCAGGCAGTGTCTCCTTGCAGTCACCCAGTACGGCGACGTCCGTCTTGATGTTCTTGTCTATCTCGGCCGGGTCGATGTCGAAGTGAATGATCTTGGCCTGCGGAGCATACGTTGCCACGTTGCCCGTCACACGGTCGTCGAAGCGCATACCCACGGCTATCAGTACATCGCACTTGTTGGTGTTGATGTTCGGTCCCAGATTGCCGTGCATGCCCAGCATGCCTTTGTTCAGCGGGTGGTCGGAAGGCAAAGCCGACAGTCCCAGCAACGTACGTCCGGCGGGCAATTCAGCCTTTTCGATAAAAGCCAGCAGCTCGGCCTGTGCATTTCCCAACTCTACGCCCTGACCGACGAGAACCAGCGGCCGCTCGGCAGCGTTGATGAGGTCGGCCGCCTGGCGGATGGCTTCCATGTCCATGTCGGGCACCGGCTGATAACTGCGGATGAAATCGACCGTTGCCGGCGCATACTCCGTCTTCTCGACCTGCGCGTTCTTGGCAAAGTCGAGCACTACGGGACCGGGACGTCCGCTACGGGCAATGTAAAAGGCCCGTGCTACGGCCCAGGCTACATCCTCGGCCCGGCGAATCTGATAGCTCCACTTGGTGATGGGCTGCGTGATGCCCACCAGATCGACTTCCTGAAATGCATCCGTACCCAGAAAGCCCGTACCTACCTGTCCGGCTATCACCACCATCGGCGTACTGTCTATCATGGCATCGGCAATGCCTGTTACGGTATTGGTGGCTCCCGGTCCGCTGGTCACCAGACAAACGCCAACTTCGCCCGAGACACGGGCAAAGCCTTGTGCGGCATGAGTGGCTCCCTGTTCGTGGCGTACCAGGATGTGGTTCAATGTTTTCCGATGATCGTATAAGGCATCGAACACCGGCATGATACTTCCACCCGGATAGCCGAATATTGTTTTTACCCCTTCGTGTTCCAGCGAACGCATCAGGGCTTCTGCACCTGTAATCGTATCTTTCATATCAATATAATGGATAATGGAGAATGGAAAATAGAGAATGAGTGATGAATTCTCAATTATCAATTATCCATTCTCAATTCTGTTAGTCTATCAGTCTCACCGCCCCCTTGTCTGCCGAGCTCACTAAACTGGCGTAAGCCTTCAGCGCCTTGGACACTTCGCGGTTGCGGGTGACGGGCGTCATGGGGCGGGCAGCCAGTTCGGCATCGGTCAGTTTCACGTTAATGGTGCGGTTGGGGATATCTATTTCGATGATGTCGCCATCCACCAACTTGCCGATGTTGCCGCCGGCAGCCGCTTCGGGCGAGATGTGGCCGATGCTCAGACCCGACGTACCGCCGCTGAAGCGTCCGTCGGTGATGAGGGCACATTCCTTGCCCAGATGGCGCGACTTGATGTAGGACGTGGGATAAAGCATCTCCTGCATGCCCGGTCCGCCCTTGGGGCCTTCGTGGGTGATGACCACTACGTCGCCGCTCTGTACTTTACCACCCAGGATGCCTTCGCAGGCAGCTTCCTGCGAGTCAAACACTTTGGCAGGACCGGTAAACTTCCAGATGCTTTCATCGACTCCGGCAGTCTTCACTACGCAGCCGTCCTGGGCGATGTTGCCCTTCAGTACGGCCAGTCCGCCGTCCTTGCTGTAAGCGTGCTCCAAGTCGCGGATGCAGCCGTTGGCGCGATCGGTATCGAACTCTTTGTAATAAGCGTCCTGCGAACCCAGTTCCAGATTGAACTTACCGCCAGGGGCACTGGCATACTTCTTCAGAGCCTTTTTGCAGACGTTGGGGCTGGTGATGCAGTATTGGTCTATCTCTTCGGCCAGCGTCATGCCGTCCACACGCTTCACGCCGGTATCCACCAGTCCGCCCTTGGCCAGTTCGGCCATGATGGCTACGATGCCACCCGCACGGTTCACGTCCTGCACGTGGTATTTCTGCGTGTTCGGAGCAACCTTGCAGAGGCAGGGTGTCTTGCGCGACAGCATGTCGATGTCTTCCATCTTGAAGTCGGCTCCGGCCTCGTGGGCTACGGCTAGCAGGTGAAGCACCGTGTTGGTAGAGCCTCCCATGGCAATGTCCAGCGTCATGGCGTTGAGGAAAGCCTGGCGGGTGGCGATGCTGCGGGGAAGTACGCTTTCGTCGCCTTCTTCGTAGTATTTGTAAGCGTTCTCTACAATCAGTTTGGCAGCGTCCTTGAACAGCTTCCGGCGATTCTCGTGCGTAGCCACAATCGTTCCGTTGCCCGGCAGTGCCAAACCGATAGCCTCGTTCAGGCAGTTCATCGAATTGGCGGTAAACATACCCGAACAGCATCCGCATGTGGGGCAGGCATGTTGCTCTATCTTGGCTACATCCTCGTCGCTCACGGTGGTGTCGGCCGACTTGATCATGGCATCAATCAGGTCGAGGTGTTGCCCCTTCCATTCGCCAGCCTCCATCGGTCCGCCCGAAACAAAGACAGTGGGGATGTTCAGACGCATGGCAGCCATCAGCATGCCCGGCGTAATCTTGTCACAGTTGCTGATGCAGACCATGGCATCGGCCTTGTGGGCATTGACCATGTACTCCACACTGTCGGCAATGATATCGCGCGAAGGCAGTGAATAAAGCATGCCGTCGTGTCCCATGGCAATACCGTCGTCGATGGCAATCGTATTGAACTCGGCAGCAAAGCAGCCCAGCTTTTCAATCTCTTCCTTGACAAACTGCCCTATCTCGTGCAGGTGGACGTGACCCGGCACAAACTGCGTAAACGAATTGACGATGGCAATGATGGGCTTTCCCATCTGTTCCCGTTTCATGCCGTTGGCTACCCACAATGCACGTGCACCTGCCATACGGCGTCCCTGCGTGCTGAACGAACTGCGTAACTGATGTTTCATTTTCGTTGTTCTCCTTTCAATGAAAAAGCCTTTCCCGTATGTGAGAAAGGCTTTAAAAACTATCTTCATTCAAGTATGAATACATACACAACCTTTCTCACGCTCTTGATTTCAAAACCACGACGCGAATAATATGCAGGACTGCCAGGTTAATGGATGTATGTAGCATCATAACTTTCGTTTTAATTAGTAATTCAACCGTTTATTTGCTAAACGTGTCGCAAAGGTAAGTGATTTTTTATAAAAGACAAGCAGTTTGAAGAAAAAAAAGATATTTTTCTTTAGAATCGTAAGGAAAGCAAACGAAAAACTCTCCTTTTATCATGAAAGCAGAGCCGATGGCAGAACTTCAGAGCAGCATTCCCCCGGCTTTGCAGGGAAAAACTGTGGGGTTTGCCCGACTATTGCCCCGCATTTGAGAGACAAACGCGAGGCGTTTTGCCAACAGACGCGAGGCATTTTGCCGACAAACACGACGAAGTTCCTGACCACCCACGCCTTCCACCATCTCAGGCCCCTTTCCACAGCAACATTTACCACGACCGGACAAAAGGGAAAGGGGCGTTGTCGTCGTCGTCATTCGTTGCCCTGTTATAACAACATTATCTTTTTCTTTTTTTCTTTCTTTCTTTATATATATA
>CABROZ010000126.1 GCA_902472795.1 uncultured Bacteroides sp.
AACGGCGCACTACGTCGTCTTCACGGTTGCGGACAAGCCGCCACTCGTCATCGGCTTTCTCGAAGGCTGCACGTCCGGCATCGTATTCGGCCTTGGTAAAAGGACGTCCGGCTACAAAGTCGTAACGGAAAAAGTCGAACCAGTTGGCAGCCACGGCACGAAGCAATACGGAATGGCGGTCGGACGAAGCAGGCAAGGAACACACAGCCTTGCTCAGTCCGCTGTGCCAGGTCAGTTCGTCCACGCCCGGCAGGCTGTCGAAAAAGGCATGGAAAGCCGTAGGCCCCAAGGCCCGATAGCCCCACATGTTCGTGCCATCGGGGCGCATGCACTGGGTGCCGTAGTTGTAGAGCACACGGCTGCGTCGGGTCTCCGGCGCGACATCGGCCGTACGAAAATCGTAAACCATCACCACCACCATCACAAAGGCAATGGTAACCGCCGTTCCCACCACGCACACCGCCGTATAAAAACGGTGCTGCTTCAGCTGGTTGAGAAGCGAACGGAAGTTGTATAACAAAGCATGTTTCATTATAAAATGGTTAATTATAAAATGGTTAATTATAAATGGTTAATGGTTAATTGAAAAACGGTTACCCGCCAAACTGTCTATCATTGCACATACAATCGTTTTCATCTCCCCTCTCCCCGGGAGAGGGGCCGGGGGTGAGGCCCCTTACTCATCGTGCAGCGCCTCCGCCGGCTGCACCCTCATCGCCCGGCGGGCCGGATACCACACGCCCACCACAATCATCAGTGCCATCAGCAGCCACGAGAGCACAAGGGCGAGCACGAAGCGCAGAGTGTCGAAAGGCAACCGGCTGACGTCCACCAATTCGGCCACGCCAATGTTCAAGGCAATAACCGTGGCAGGCACAGCAGCCAGCGTCAGCAGCAACAGACCTTCGGTAATCAGGCGAAAGAAAATGCCCCGCCGCGTGCTGCCCATCGCCATGCGGAGGGCTACCTCCTGACGACGGTGTTGCGTACGGAACCAGAAAGTACCGATAACGCCCAGGAAGATATTAAGCAACAGGAAACCCAGGATGCAGAGCTGCGTGCGCACTTCGTTCACATCCTCCAGTTCGCTGATATAGCGCAACTGCGTGAAGGGCTGAACATCCAGAATATAAACATTCCCTACACGATAGAGACGATCGGCATCGGCCATCAGCTCGTCCACAAAACCATGGTCGGCCTCGGGGGTGACGCGCAAGCTCAGTTGCAGGTACGCGGGATTCTCGTATTGCACCATCGCCTCGCGCGGGAAGTCCGTCGCTAAGAAGGGGCCTCCCCACTGGTCAGCTGTCGTGAAGTGATTCCAGCGCATGGGTTCGGCAATGCCTGCAACGCGCAGACTATTATCATAGTCCGGCTTCCACAAGGACAACCGACGACCCAGCAGAGCCGTAGCATCGGGCCGGCCGCGTCGCAGTCCTTGACCGCATTGCGCGACAGGATCATCGTACCCGGCCCCAGCACGGCGGCCAGCGAGTCGGAACTTGCCGTGTACACCGTCCTCCCATCGGCACCCTGCACGGCTACACCTTGAACACGGAACAGACGCATGTAATCAGACTGCGCCAAACGAAGCATGACGTGAACAGGAACCGTGTCCAAGAAGGCCTCTACGCCATTACTTCCGTCATTATAAGGAACGCTGTTCTGCGAAATGGCTACCGCCTCCACGCCGGGACGGTGGCGCAAGCGTTCGGCTATCTCCAGCAGGGCATCCATATCGTCCTCCGCCGTATGGCCTTCTTCATAGAGGGCGGAGTTGGGAGTCAGCCGGTTCATCGTCAGGTTATAACAATGCTCCGTATCGAAGCCCATCGGTGCAAAGTAAACGCATGCCGTCGTACAGCACCAGTCCACGATGTACCACAGCACTACGAAGACCACCAGCAGCTCCAGCGCAAGGAAGAAGTTGCTCCGCCATTCGTTCCGTATTTGAGTAAATAGTTTCTTGTTCATAATGTAAAGCCTCACCCCCGACCCCTCTCCCAAGGAGAGGGGAGGAAGGATATGGCGGTTATTTATTATACTATAATACTACCTATCATTCTCATTTCCCCTCTCCTTGGGAGAGGGGTTAGGGGTGAGGCTTTTAATGCGCCTTCCCATTTATCGCCTCCACAATATTCATCCTCGATGCCCGCCAGGCAGGAATGCCTGCGCTGAGCAGGTTCATCAGCAGGCAGAAGCCAAAGGCAGCCAGGAAGATCCACGGACTGAGCAATTCACCCGCCGTCAGACTGGTCTCGCCCGACAGATAGGCGTTGGTAGAGTTGCCGAAGAGGAAGCCGTTCAGCACGAAGGTGGCGGCATAGCTCAGCAGCAGTCCCAACAGGCCTGCCAGACAGGTCAGCAGCAGATTCTCCAGAAAGACCTGGCGCATCAGTTCGTTGGCCGTAGCACCGAAGGCTTTGCGTACCCCGATTTCTGCCATTCGTTTCCGCATCCGCGACAGGGTCATACTGCTCAGGTTGATGGCAGGCACGATGAGCAGGATGAGCATCACGGCCACGTAGCGCAACACCACGCCCTGTACGTCGGGCTCCTGGCTCCACGAGCGGTAAAGGTGTGTGAACTGTGTGTCGGGTTGTCCGCGGTAGAACACCTCTACCCCATCCTGCGCATCGTTGTACTTCTGCCGCAGGCGTTCGCACTCCTCGCGGACGGCGGGGAAGTCTGCCCGGCTGCGGGCCAGGATGACGGCGCGCATCGGCCCCATCAGGTTATAACCCCAGGTGTTGGCTTCGGCATCGCCAGCCGTATAGGGTATCCACACTTGGGCATAAGCGTCCGTAGCCAGCATGGAGACGTCGGCCACCACGCCACACACCTGGAAGTCCACGTGGTTCAGTTCCACATGCTGCCCGCTGACGTCCGTCCGCCCGAACAGGCGACGGGCCACCGAGGCTGCAATGACAGCACGGGGCAGGCCGCTACGCAGGTCGGCTGCCGTGAAGGGCTTGCCGTCGAGAAAGCGGAAGCGAAACACTTGCCAGAAGGCTTCGTCGGTCTGCACCCTGTCGGCCGTCATCTTGGCACCGGCAGGCAACGAGACACGTACCTTGCCGGGATTCGATACCAGCGTGACAGCCTCGGCCGTAGTCAGCGCTTTAAAACATTCGCGCCCCGTCTGTACCGACATGCTCGAATTGGCCGAACTACCGCTTGTATCGCCCTTCGCACGATAGGACATGTTGGGCACATAGAGCGAACGGCTGCGATTCACCTCCGGCTCGCAGTCGGCCACCCGTACCTGCAGGGTGATGACGATGACCATAATCATGCAGATGGACAATGCTGTGCCCAGCACGGATATCCAACTGATGACAGGGTTCTCGCGCAGGTGGTAAAAAGCCTGCTGGAAGTAGAGCCTCACCCCCGACCCTTCTCCCAAAGAGAGGGGAAAGTGGAAGGTATGGGAATTTTTTTTCATTTCAGTCTTTTCTTTATAGTAACAATTTCATTTAGGGTTCGTAAACGAACAGTTCAAGTCTTACAAACATGAATTGACAGTCACGCTTATTTCTCAAGCCTCGGAATCAAAGTGCCCTTCTCCCCTCTCCTTGTGAGAGGGGCCGGGGGTGAGGCTTTATTCATCGTGCAACGCCTCCGCCGGCTGCACCTTCATGGCGCGTCGGGCCGGAATGCCAATGCCGACACCGATCATAGCGGCAATAAGAATAAAGGTAGAGGCAACACAGAAAGCCAGACGTGGCCACTCCAGTGTAGTGCCGTTGCGCCAGCTGTTCAGTTCGAAGTGGGCCAGCACAATGTCGATAATAATGGCAGGCACGGTGACGATCAGCAACAGGAAAATACCTTCACTCATCAGGCGGCCGAACACCGCACCGTCCGTGGCACCCATCGCCTTGTGCAGAGCAATCTCGCCCCGGCGCTGCTGCGTACGGAACCAGAACGTACCGAGCAGTCCCAAGAAAATATTCAGCAGCAGGAAGCCCATGCCCACAACCAAGTTGCGCATCTCGCTGGTCTCGCCTTGCTGGAAGCTACGACGGATGTCCTTGAAACTCCTGATGTCACTGATGTAGAGATTGCCTATGCGGAACTGCTTCTCGCTGTCGGCTTTCAGGTTCTCCATGAAGTTCTGGTCACGGTCGGCACGGACGCGGACGCAGAGTTCATTGTCAGCATGAATCCAATCATCCGACAGCAAATTCATGTTGAACGCCATAGAATAGCTGGAACGTGCCTGACTGAAGTCGTCGTAACGCACATTCTGCAAGGCGGCGCCCAAACGGTACATCTGGGCCGTATCTCCGAACAGGTAAAATTCCTTCTTGCCAACCAGCGACGTCATCGGGATGCTGTACTTGCGATACAGGTTGTCCGAAGCCAGGAAGTCGCCGCACTCCAATATTTCAGCCAGCTGTTCGGGCGTCTCACCGCGCGTTCCCTGGTAACGGAACACGCGTACGAAGTCAGGCGTCACAATGCGACGGATGGTCCAGCGTGGCGCATGAAGCGTGTCGTAGTCCACTTCTGCTGAGCCGTTACTACCATTATAAGGATAGGAATTTTGCGACAAGCTGACAGCTTCCACCTCGGGGCGGCGGCGCAAACGTTCCACCAGCTCACGCACTTCGTCGCTCTGCTTGTGGGTATCGCTATAAGGTGTATAGTCGGGACTCTTGTCGGTGAGCACGCCCATATCTATCAGGTAGCAATGCTCCGTGTCGAAGCCACGCGGCTCCATATAGGTAGCCACGCGGCAGTAGAGCAGGTCGATGATGTACCACATCACCACACTCACCACCAGCAACTCCAGCGCCAGCCACAGGTTGCTGCGCCATTCGTTTCGTATTTGGGTAAATAGTTTCTTGTTCATATTTTCTTATTTTTAGTTGACGAGTTGACAAGTTGACGAGTTAACAAGGCTACTCCTTGTGGTCTGAAGCCTCGTTTCCTTGTCAACTAACCATAATTCCTTGTGGTCTCGTTAACTCGTTCCCTTGTCCACTTGATTAATGTGCCTTCCCATTTATCGCCTCCACAATATTCATCCTCGACGCCCTCCAGGCAGGAATGCCGGTACTGAGCAGATTGAGCACGAAGCAGAAGAGCAACGCCCAGCCGAAGGTAGAGGCATGTATCAGGATAGAGGCATCGACCACGGGCGGATTGAGCGTAGTGTTCCAGCTCTGTACAAAAAGGATATCACCCAACAAGAAGGCAAAGAGCAGGCTGATTATCAGCCCCAACACACCTGCCAGCAGGGTGACGATGAAGTTCTCTCCCAGTATCTGTCCCAGCAGTTCCATGCGTGTGCAGCCGAAGGCACGACGTACCCCGATCTCCGCCACACGACGGCGCAGGCGGCTCTGCGTCATACTGCTCAGGTTGATGGCAGGCACGATGAGCAGGATGAGGAAGATGATGAAACGGGTCCGGCGGGCAGCCGTCACATCCGGCTCCACATTGGCGCCGGCTACCAGGGCATTCTTCTCCTGGTCGTAAGGACGGTTGCGGTTGATAATTTTATAACCGTTCTCGCCTATCACCTTATTGAATTCGTCCAACCGACGAGCAGCCTCCTCGCGGATGGCAGGGAAGTCGCTGCGGTCGCGCGCCAGGATGGTGCAACTCATCAGGCCCATCAGGTCGTGCTCCCACGTGTTATTCACCTGGTCGGTCGAGGTATAGGGAATCCACACCTGCGCGTAGGCCGTTTCGGCCAGCGTTGATACGTCCTTCACCACACCGCACACCCGATAAGGCGCATGGGCCAGCAGGAATTCTTTTCCTACGACCTTCGTCGTGCCGAACAGCAGGCGCGCCACACTTTCGGTAATGACAGCCACCGGCCAGCCGG
>CABROZ010000127.1 GCA_902472795.1 uncultured Bacteroides sp.
GAGCATCTGCCTTACAAGCAGAGGGTCGGCGGTTCGAATCCGTCAACGCCCACCGGAAGAGGATTGAGTCGGTTCGACAGCGATGTTGAGGCCGACTTTTTTATTTTCCGGCTGGTGGATTTTGGATCTCTGACTGTGGAAATATTCTTTTTGAATTGCTTTTTGAATAAATTTATAATCGCAAGGAGTTTTTATGCCTCACATGTTCCTTGTAACTCAGAAAAAAGGCTTAATTTTGCAGTCTGATAATTATCATTATAGATACGACGTATGAAACTGGATTTACTTACCGCCATCTCTCCGATTGACGGTCGATACAGAGGCAAGACAGAAGCCCTGGCTGATTACTTCTCGGAGTTTGCACTGATAAAATACCGTGTACGGGTAGAAGTGGAGTACTTCATTACCCTGTGCGAATTGCCCCTGCCGCAACTGAAAGGGGTGGACAAGGCTGTGTTCGAGACCTTGAGAAACATTTACCGGAACTTTTCGGAGGCTGATGCGCAACGCATCAAGGACATTGAAAGCGTGACCAACCACGACGTGAAAGCCGTAGAATACTTCCTGAAGGAAGAGTTTGACAAGCTGGGCGGAATGGACGACTATAAAGAATTTATCCACTTCGGACTGACTTCGCAGGATATCAATAATACTTCCATCCCACTTTCGGTGAAGGAAGCCCTGAACAATGTATATTATCCGCAGATCGAGGAACTGATCGCACAGCTCCGCACGTATGCCGAAGAGTGGGCCAATATCCCCATGCTGGCCAAGACGCACGGACAGCCTGCATCGCCTACCCGTCTGGGAAAAGAAATCTATGTGTTTGTCTATCGTCTGGAACGTCAGCTTGCTTCGCTGAAAGCTTGTCCCATTACGGCCAAGTTCGGCGGTGCTACCGGTAACTACAACGCCCATCACGTGGCTTATCCCGAATACGACTGGAAGGCATTCGGCAACCGTTTCGTGTCCGAAAAGTTAGGCCTGGAGCGTGAAGAATATACCACGCAGATTTCCAATTACGACAACCTGTCGGCTATCTTCGACGCCATGAAACGCATCAACACCATCATGATCGACATGAACCGCGACTTCTGGCAATACATCTCGATGGAATACTTCAAGCAGAAAATCAAGGCCGGCGAGGTAGGTTCGAGTGCCATGCCCCACAAGGTGAACCCCATCGATTTCGAAAATGCCGAAGGCAACCTGGGTATGGCAAATGCCATTCTGGAGCATCTGGCTGTGAAGCTGCCCGTATCGCGTCTGCAACGCGACCTGACCGACTCGACAGTGCTGCGCAACATCGGTGTGCCTTTCGGACACATCATCATTGCCATCCAAAGCTCGCTGAAGGGTCTGCGCAAGCTGTTGCTGAACGAAACCGTCATCTATCGCGACTTGGACAACTGCTGGAGCGTGGTGGCCGAGGCCATTCAGACCATCTTGCGCCGCGAAGCCTATCCGCATCCGTACGAGGCCCTGAAGGCATTGACGCGCACCAACCAGGCCATTACAGAAGAATCTATCAAGAACTTTATCGAGGAGCTGAATGTGAGCGAGGACATCAAGAAAGAACTCCGCGCCATCACTCCGCACAATTATACAGGAATGTAAATGAGAGGGTGTGTCCTGAAGAACGCAGCTCTTTGTTCCGGGCACACCCGCCTAATAACGGCCGTGAGGCCAACGTCTAATTTTATTCGAATAAAAACAAAATGAGTACAGAAAACGAAACTTGGCGCGATGCTTCTTCCGCAGAGGAGAACTCGAATGCCGGCCGTGATGGTAACCAGTTTAACGGAAGTTACAACCGTCCGTCTTATAACCGTGAAAATGGCGATCGTCCGCATCGCCCGAGATTTAACCGTGAGAGCGGTGAGCGTGTGCAGCGTGCATACAGCAGTGACCGTTCTTACCGTCCGCGCTTCAATCCTAACACCGAGAACAACGACCGCCCGCAACGCTCGTATGGCGAGGACCGTCCTTATCGTCCGCGCTTCAACGCAAATGCCGAGAATACAGGTCGTCCGCAACGTTCGTATGGGAATGCATCGGGAGAGCGTCCGGCACGTCCGCGCTTCAACCCGAATTCGGAATACGGTGACCGTCCGCAGCGCTCGTATGGCGCTCGTCCGCAACGTCCGCGCTACAACGATGCCGAAGGCAATGACCGTCCGCAGCAACGTTCGTATGGAACAGATCGTCCGCAGCGTCCGCGCTTTAATCCGAACGCCGAGAACGGCGACCGTCCGCAACGTCCGCGCTTCAATGCGGGTGCAGGCAAGCAACAGGGCGGATATGGCAAGCAGCAAGGCGGCAACCGTCGTCGTACGGCCGATTACGATCCGAATGCCAAGTACAGCAAGAAGAAACAGATAGAATATAAGGAACAGTTTGTTGATCCGAACGAACCGATTCGTTTGAATAAATATTTGGCCAATGCCGGTGTTTGCTCGCGTCGTGAAGCCGATGAGTTTATTACGGCCGGTGTGGTTTCGGTGAACGGAACGGTAGTCACCGAGCTGGGTACGAAAATTAAACGTGGCGACGAGGTGAAGTTCCATGATCAGCCGGTCAGCATCGAACGTAAGATTTACGTGTTGCTGAATAAGCCCAAGGATACGGTGACTACTTCGGACGATCCTCAGGCTCGCCGCACGGTTATGGATTTAGTAAAGGATGCCTGCACCGAACGTATTTATCCGGTAGGACGTCTGGACCGCAATACGACCGGCGTACTGCTGCTGACCAATGACGGTGATCTGGCTTCCAAGCTGACGCACCCCAAGTATCTGAAGAAGAAAATCTATCACGTACATCTGGACAAGAACCTTACAAAAGCCGATATGGAACAGATTGCAGCAGGTATCCAGTTGGACGATGGTGAAATCCATGCTGATGCCATCAGCTATACCGATGAAAACAAGAAGGACGATGTCGGTATCGAAATCCATTCGGGCAAGAACCGCATCGTGCGCCGTATCTTTGAGTCACTGGGTTATAAGGTGGTGAAACTGGATCGTGTTTACTTTGCCGGGCTGACCAAGAAGGGACTTCGCCGTGGCGAATGGCGCTACCTGACGGAACAGGAGGTGAACTTCTTGCGGATGGGTTCGTTTGAATAATGACAGTATAATATAATATGTAATATAGGAGCCGAGGGGTAAGCGTTACCTCTTGGCTCTTTAGAATACGAATACGATAAGATTATGGAAAAAATTAGTAGAACAAAGATTGTTGACCTGCTGAAGCGCGAGGATTTTGGCGCTATGGTCAACGTAAAAGGATGGGTTCGTACCCGTAGAGGTAGCAAACAGGTGAATTTTATTGCACTGAATGACGGTTCTACAATAAATAATGTACAGATAGTGGTAGATGTGGCCAACTTCGACGAGAATGTGCTGAAAGATATCACGACAGGTGCCTGCCTCAGTGTGAACGGTGTGCTGACCGAGTCGGTCGGTGCCGGCCAGAAAGCTGAAATTCAGGCCCGTGAGATAGAGGTGCTTGGTACTTGCGACAATACGTATCCTTTGCAGAAGAAAGGACACTCCATGGAGTTCTTGCGCGAGATTGCGCATTTGCGTCCGCGTACCAACACATTTGGTGCCGTATTTCGTATCCGTCACAACATGGCAATAGCCATTCACAAGTTTTTCCACGAGAAAGGTTTCTTCTATTTCCACACTCCCATCATTACGGCTTCCGACTGCGAAGGAGCCGGCCAGATGTTCCAGGTGACTACGAAGAACCTGTACGACTTGAAGAAAGATGAAAATGGCTCCATTATCTACGACGATGATTTCTTTGGCAAGCAGACCAGCCTGACGGTTTCCGGACAGCTGGAAGGTGAACTTGCTGCTACGGCGCTGGGTGCCATCTATACGTTTGGCCCGACTTTCCGCGCCGAGAACTCCAATACTCCCCGCCATCTGGCCGAGTTCTGGATGATTGAACCGGAGGTAGCTTTTGCCGACTTGGACGAGCTGATGGCGCTGGAAGAGGAGTTTATCAAATACTGCGTGAAATGGGCGCTCGATAACTGCCGTGACGACCTGGAATTCCTGAACAAGATGGTCGATAAGGGTCTGATAGAACGTCTGCAGAAAGTAGTTGATACGGAATTTGTTCGCCTGCCTTATACGGAAGGTATCAAGATTCTGGAAGAAGCAGTGGCAAAAGGTCATAAGTTTGAATTCCCTGTTTACTGGGGATGCGACCTGGCCAGCGAGCACGAACGTTATTTAGTGGAAGAACATTTCCAGAAGCCGGTTATCATGATTGACTATCCGAAGGAAATCAAGGCTTTCTACATGAAGCAAAACGAGGACGGCAAGACGGTACAGGGTACGGATGTGCTGTTCCCGCAGATTGGCGAAATCATCGGTGGAAGTGTGCGTGAAGAGAATTATGACAAGCTGATGGCCCGCATCACCGAGCTGAATATCCCGATGAAGGATATGTGGTGGTACCTGGATACCCGTAAGTACGGTACGTGTCCGCATGCAGGTTTCGGATTGGGCTTCGAACGTCTGCTGCTGTTTGTAACGGGTATGGCCAATATTCGCGATGTAATTCCGTTCCCGCGTACTCCGCGTAATGCAGAGTTCTAATCGCGAACGGTTCCCGATATAGAGATAAGGGAATATCCCCGGAAAAACAAGTCTGCACAATCTTTAGGATTGTGTGGACTTTTTTTATATATAATGTTGTTTTTTCGAAAATATTATTTATATTTGTCACAGCATGTAAGGCGATATTGTTAACCAAAACTATACGAATATGAAACGGAATTTATTCTTTACCATGTTGGCGGCCATGCTGCTGATGGTAACGGGGAGCTCTGCCCAGGAGAAGGTTGCTTTTAAACCTGCCAACTTGCAAGGCATCTGGCAATTATGTCATTATGTGTCCGAGTCTTCCGATGTGCCGGGAATGCTGAAGCCGAGTAATACATTCAAGGTACTTAGCAAGGACGGACGTATTGTCAACTTTACACTTATCCCCGGTTCGGATGCCATCATCACCGGTTATGGCACTTATGAACAGCTGACGGACAATTCTTACAAGGAAAGTATTGAAAAGAATATCCACCTGCCCATGTTGGACAATAAGGATAATGTGCTTGAATTTGAAATGGAGGAAGGTGACTACATGCACCTGAAATATTTCATTGCGAAAGATTTGAATGGCAATGAACTGAATTGTTGGTATCATGAGACCTGGAAGAGGGTTGTGATGCCTGATAAGTTCCCGGAAGACATTGTGCGCTGATAGCTTTTTGTAAGCATCGGCAAAGCCTTTTTGTTTGTGGTTTTTATTCCTTTCCCGGTCGGGGTGACGTATGGTTGCGTACCCCGATTGGGAAAGTTCTTTTTTTTAAGGGGATGAAAGGGCAGGGCGAAAAAAAGCAAACTCTTTGATAATCAAAAAAAGACTAAATCGTTTGCCAGTTAACAGAAAAACCGTACCTTTGCAAGCCGATTATTATCTAAAAAGGATAAGCAATTAATTCATAGCGAGTTGGACGGCCTTTGTCCGGGGTGTCCGATTAGCGGTGAAGAGAAAAATTAGTAGTAACATTATTAAAAAACAAATTAAGAGTGGATACTTTAAGTTACAAGACCATTTCTGCAAACAAAGCTACAGTGACTAAAGAATGGGTCATTGTTGACGCTACAGACCAGGTATTGGGTCGTCTGGGCGCAAAAGTTGCGAAACTGTTGAGAGGAAAGTATAAACCTAACTTTACCCCTCA
>CABROZ010000128.1 GCA_902472795.1 uncultured Bacteroides sp.
GGAGTACACGCAAGAGGAGCTTTCGGCCCTCATCCAACGCCGCTCAGGGGTGGACTACGGACAGATCATCGACCTCGTCCCCATAGCCCGCGGCACCAGCGGACGCATCTGGCAACTGAAGATTGTGGGCACGCGGCAGACGCACATCATCGGCAAGGAATTAGTGATACGGCGCACGCTCTCGCCCTCGCACCTCTACAGTTCGGCGTTTGTCGTCGATCGTGAAGACCTGTCGCCCGAAGGCATCCCCGCCCGCTTCATCCTGACCGGAGCCGGATGGGGGCATGGCGTAGGCCTCTGCCAGATAGGTGCCGCCGTGATGGGAGAGCAAGGCTACAAGTACGACGAGATACTGAAGCATTACTATGTGGGGGCGGAGATAGAGAATATTTATTAAAAACCTCATCCCTAAAGGAATATGTCAAAACAAGAGTATCTGAAACTCTCCTCCTTCTGGAAGGAGGAGTACCCGATAGGGGGAGGTGGTAGGTGAAAACAGGAAGTATGGATATACAGAACTGCGCAACAACCTACCACCCCGCCCTTTGGGCACCCCTCCTTCCAGAAGGAGGGGAGTCAGTTAGATGGCAGTACTTAGTTTAGATACACCTTCGATGAAAAATAGAATACACATCTATAAAAGAATAGAACGACTATGAACAAGAATAAGGAACATATCCCTACTCCCCCCCTCTCCTTGAGAGAAGGGCTAAGAGTGAAGCACAAACCCTGGCTATGGATCCCCACCCTCTACTTTGCCGAAGGGCTGCCCTACGTGGCTGTGATGACCTTGGCCGTCATTCTGTACAAGCGGCTGGGACTTAGCAACACGGAAATTGCCCTATACACCTCGTGGCTCTACCTGCCCTGGACCATCAAGCCGCTGTGGAGCCCCTTTGTGGACCTCATCAAGACCAAACGCTGGTGGATAACCACCATGCAGGCGTTGATAGCCGCCTCGATGGCGGGCATCGCCTTTTTCATCCCCACCGACCATTATGTACAGGCCACGTTGGCCTGCTTCTGGCTGATGGCCTTCGGCTCGGCCACGCACGACATTGCCGCCGACGGCTTCTACATGCTGGGACTGACCACGGGCGAACAGTCGTTCTTCGTGGGCATCCGCAACACGTTCTACCGCTTAGCCAATATCTTCGGGCAAGGCATCTTAGTGATGCTGGCCGGATGGCTGGAAACGTCGGGCGGGAACATTCCGCTGGCATGGAGCCTGACGTTCTACTTCATGGCGGGTCTGTTCATTGCGATTACCCTGTACCACCGCTTCGTCCTGCCCCGCCCCGACACCGACGTACGCCGTCCCGAACTTTCGGCCGGCAAGCTGCTGAAGGACTTTGTGCAGACGTTCATCAGTTTCTTTCGCAAGAAGCACATCGGTCTGATGTTTTTCTTCCTGCTGACCTATCGCTTGGGCGAATCGCAATTAGTCAAGATAGCTTCGCCCTTCCTGTTAGACAGTCGCGAGGCAGGTGGCTTAGGGTTAGACACGGCCTCCGTGGGTATGATATACGGCACATTAGGCGTGGCGGCACTGCTGGTTGGCGGCATAGTCAGCGGACTATTAGTGTCGCGCCACGGTTTCCGTCGCTGGCTGCTGCCCATGGCACTGGCCATCAACCTGCCCGACCTGCTTTACGTCTGGTTAGCCGTAACCACCCCCGACAGCGCATGGGTCACGGCACTTTGCGTAGCCGTGGAGCAATTGGGTTACGGCTTCGGCTTCACTGCCTACACGCTATACCTTATATATATAGCCGAAGGCGAACACAAGACGGCACACTATGCCATCGGCACCGGCTTCATGGCCTTAGGCATGATGCTGCCCGGGATGCCTGCCGGCTGGCTGCAGGAAACGATGGGCTACTCCACCTTCTTCGTGTGGGTCTGCCTCTGCACCGTGCCGGGCATCGTAGCGGCGCTGTTAGTGAGAAGGCAGATAGAGCCGGGATTTGGGAAAAGACAGTAAATTTTAAGTTTTTGAGTTTTTTAGTTTATGAGTTCATAAGTTTTGAGTGGGTATGATGCGCTACTTATAATGGTAGAACTCATAAACTTAAAGACTCACCAACTTAAAGAACTTATGAACTCATAAACTTAAGAACTAAAAAACTAAAAAAACTTATTCTCTCACCAACTTAAAAAACTTATGAACTCATAAACTTAAAAACTAAAAAACTAAAAAACTAAAACATGATACTTTTATCCGACAGCGGCTCCACCAAGACCGACTGGTGCGTGGCCGAAGGCGGGAAACCGCTGAAACAACTGACTACACGGGGCATCAACCCGTACTTTCAGACAGAGGAGGAAATAGAACAGGAAATCACCAACGAACTGTTGCCCCGACTGGACGGGTTACGCCCCGACAGCGTGCACTTCTACGGTGCGGGCTGCATCAACGATAAGGCAGAGGCCGTGCACCGTGCCTTGACTCGCAGCCTCGGCACCGACGCCGTGGAGGTCTGCACCGACATGCTGGCCGCCGCACGTGCCTTGTGCGGACACGAGGCGGGCATTGCCTGCATACTGGGCACGGGCTCGAACTCGTGCTTCTACAACGGTCGCGAAATTGAGGCCAACGTATCGCCCTTGGGCTTCATTCTGGGCGATGAAGGCAGTGGTGCCTGTCTGGGAAAACTATTGGTGGGCGACCTGCTGAAAGGGCAGATGCCGACAGCACTGAAGGACGAATTCCTGTCGAAGTACGACCTGACGCCCGCCGAGATTATCGACCGCGTCTATCGCCGTCCGTTCCCCAACCGTTTTCTGGCAAGTCTGTCACCCTTCTTAGCCGAACACTTGCAGGAACCTTGCGTGCGTCGTTTAGTGACAGACAGCTTCCGCGCCTTCCTGTGCCGCAACGTGAAGCACTACGACTACCGCCGGAACGAGGTCCACTTCACGGGTTCCGTTGCCTTCCATTACCAACCGCTGCTGGCCGAGGCTGCCGAAGCCGAGGGGATCCGCTTAGGACAAGTCGTAAAAAGTCCGCTGGAGGGGCTGATCAGGTTTCATGCCTGAGGAGCGACCCTTCCGCAAAGGTGAAAAGCGACTTGCCACTCTACACGTCAGGACACAAAAAGACGCAGGCTTACGCCGGTGCACGTCAGGAGTTGCCAAGCAACCTCCATACCGATGAACCGATGCAAGCCTGCGTCCGTTTATCTGTAACTTTCAGAGGCTTAATTAATTCCTTCCAACTGCACGTCGAAGGTCAGTGTAGAATATCCGGGAATGGAGCTGTAGTCGCTATCACCGTATCCGCACTGGTAGGGGATGTAGAGCATCCAGCGATCGCCTACGTGCATGTACTGCAAAGCGACAATCCAACCCGTGACTACTCCGCTGACGGAGAAGGAGCTGGGGGAATCGAATTCGGTGGGAGCCTTCACTGCAGGATCCAACGTTCCTCTGTCCGTAGCACTGAATCCCTCGAAATTGCCGTCGAACTTAGTGCCGTTGATCAGGGTACCGTAATAGAATACCTCGACGTTGTCGGTGTAGGTCGGACGAGCACCGGTCTGGTCTTCAGAGATTTTTTTGCAATAGACGTACTGCTTGCCGGCAGTGGTGCTTGCGGTGGTCTCCAGAGCGAACATCTCGCCTATCTGATAGCCATCAACAATATCGCCCGAGCCGTTCAGAGGCACAATGCGGTCGCCGGCAAGCACGCGGACGGAGTCGATAAAGGCAGTGTTTCGCTGTTCCCAGTTGGCATACTCATCTACTTCTTCTACTTCATCGCAAGCGGCAAAGCCCACTGACAGAAAGAGGAAAAGGGATAGGTATAAAAGACATTTGTTCATATGGATTGTTTTTTTATTAGCGGGTTGACAAGTTAACGAGCTGACGAGTCAACAAGTTGACAAGAAGACGAGGGAACCGGAAAAACAGAAAAATCTTTCATCCCCTACCTCCTCATCTTTGTAGCCTTGTTCACTTGTCAACCCGTCAACTTATCAACTAAAAAATTACAGTGTCTTCAGCAGTGAAGTGATGCTGACGCGATCGGCAATCAGACGGTCAAGGTCGGCGATGGGCACACGTTCCTGCTGCATCGTGTCGCGATTGCGCAGCGTGACGCAGTTGTCTTCGAGTGTCTGATGATCGACAGTGACGCAGTAAGGAGTACCGATGGCATCCTGACGGCGGTAACGCTTGCCGATGGAGTCTTTCTCGTCGTACTGGCAGTGGAAGTGGAACTTCAGCGCGTCGATAATCTCGCGTGCCTTCTCGGGCAGTCCGTCTTTCTTGACAAGCGGCATCACGGCCAGTTTCACCGGAGCCAGGGCAGCGGGCAACTTCAGCACTACGCGGGTTTCGCCGTTTTCGAGCTGCTCCTCGCAATAAGAAGCCGACATCACGCTGAGGAACATACGATCGACACCGATCGAGGTTTCGATAACGAACGGCGTGTAGCTTTCGTTCGTTTCGGGATCGAAGTACTTGATGTTCTTGCCCGAGAACTTCTCGTGCTGCGAGAGGTCGAAGTTGGTGCGGCTGTGAATACCTTCCACTTCCTTGAATCCGAAGGGCATCAGGAATTCGATGTCGGTAGCGGCGTTGGCATAGTGAGCCAGTTTCTCGTGGTCGTGGAAGCGGTAGTGGTCGTCGCCGAAGCCTAAGGCCTTGTGCCACTTCAGGCGGATTTCTTTCCACTTCTTGAACCATTCGAGCTCGGTGCCGGGTTTTACGAAGAATTGCATTTCCATCTGTTCGAACTCGCGCATGCGGAAGATGAACTGACGGGCTACAATCTCGTTGCGGAATGCTTTTCCTATCTGGGCAATACCGAAGGGGATCTTCATACGGCCCGTCTTCTGCACGTTCAGGTAGTTGACGAAGATGCCCTGTGCCGTTTCCGGACGGAGGTAAACCTTCATGGAGCCTTCGGCCGTCGAACCCATTTCGGTGGAGAACATCAGGTTGAACTGACGTACTTCGGTCCAGTTCTTTGTACCGCTGATGGGGCATACGATTTCTTCGTCGAGGATGATCTGACGCAGTTCGTTCAGGTCGGGACCGGCGTTCATGGCCTTGGTGTATCGTTCGTGCAGCGCATCACGCTTCTTCTGATGCTCCAGCACGCGGGCATTGGTCGAACGGAACTCGGCCTCATCGAAGGCGTCGCCATACTTTTTGGCAGCCTTGGCCACTTCCTTGTTGATTTTTTCGTCGTACTTGGCTATCTGATCTTCGATGAGCACATCGGCGCGATAACGCTTCTTCGAATCACGGTTGTCGATGAGGGGATCGTTGAACGCGTCCACGTGTCCGCTGGCCTTCCATATCGTGGGGTGCATGAAGATGGCCGAGTCGATGCCCACGATGTTCTCGTGAAGCAGCACCATGCTCTGCCACCAGTATTGCTTGATGTTGTTTTTCAGTTCCACACCATTCTGTCCGTAGTCATACACGGCTCCCAGTCCGTCGTAGATTTCGCTGCTGGGGAACACAAAACCATACTCCTTGCAGTGTGATACAAGTTTCTTAAATACGTCTTCTTGTGCCATTTTCTTAAAATATCGATTAATTTTATTTCTAATTCCCGTTTAAAACGCCACAAAGATAGAGATTTATCCAATACATCGCACAGAGTGAGGACTTAATAATTGAAAATTAATG
>CABROZ010000129.1 GCA_902472795.1 uncultured Bacteroides sp.
TGTTTGTCGAATGGTTCATCTGGTGCGGCATCATCAAGTCACTGTTCTTTGCCTTCATCATAGCCAGCGTATCGGCCTTCTTCGGCTATACGGTGGACGGCGGCTCCATCGAAGTGGGAAAAGCCTCGACCAATTCGGTCGTGACCAGCAGTGTGCTGATTCTTTTTGCCGACTTGGTATTGACACAATTGCTGATGGGATAAACAGAAAATCATAACAGAAAAAAAGAAAAAATCATGATAGAACTGAAAGGACTCTGCAAGTCATTCGAAGAAAAGAACGTACTGACCGACATCAGCGCCACCTTCGAAAACGGAAAGACCAGCCTGATCATCGGCCAGAGCGGATCGGGTAAAACCGTGTTGATGAAGTGCATCGTCGGACTGTTGACTCCTGAAAAAGGCGAGTTGCTGTACGACAACCGTAACTTCCTGATCATGAACAAAAAAGAGAAGAAGGCATTGAGAAGGGAAATGGGAATGATATTCCAAAGTGCCGCCCTGTTCGACTCGATGACCGTACTCGAAAACGTCATGTTCCCACTGAACATGTTCAGCAACGACACCCTGCGCGACCGCACCCGCCGTGCCATGTTCTGCCTGGATCGTGTCAACCTGACCGACGCTCAAAACAAATTTCCCGGCGAAATAAGCGGAGGTATGCAGAAACGCGTGGCCATCGCACGAGCCATCGCCCTGAATCCTCAATACCTCTTTTGCGACGAACCCAACTCGGGTCTTGACCCCAAGACATCGCTGGTCATCGACGCACTGATTCAGGACATCACTCACGAATACAACATGACTACCCTTATCAACACGCACGACATGAACTCGGTGATGGGCATTGGCGAAAGTATCATCTTCATCTACGAAGGCCACAAAGAATGGGAAGGCAGCAAGGACGACATCTTTACGTCGAACAACGAACGACTGAACAACTTCATCTTTGCTTCGGACCTGTTCCGTAAAGTGAAAGAGGTTGAAATACAGAACATTGAAGGATAAGAGACAGATCTGAGCACATACTTCCGTACACGTCTTGCGAACAACACTTGCACGGCTCGTGAGAGACACTTGTACGGCTCGTGAGAGACACTTGTACGGCTCGCGAGAAACACTTGCACGGCTCGCGAGAGACACTTGCACGGCTCACGAGAGACACTTGCACGGCTCACAAGCTCTATCTGAGGTACCCGAACCATTCACTGTCCAAGCGTACGAACACAAAAAAACGCAACTTCACGCTGCGTTTTTTTGTCTCTCATAAAACCAGTTAATAGAATCGACTATATCATCACGATATATATTTTCACAGAATCGCCGTGTGTTTTCACAAAACACGAACAAGCGTTTCCATTACGGGACAAAAATAGCCAATAGGTTTTATATAAAAATCACGGAAAACCGTGAGATTATGCTTTTTTTTGCTACGATTCCAAGTTCAACCAGCCCCGGGAAACGGCCTTCAGCACCATATCGACCGCATTGCGGGCTCCAAACTTGGCAATCAGCCTCCTCCGAAAAGTTTCTACCGTATTCTCCGAAATATGCAGTTGATCGGCAATTTCCCGGGTATTCAGCCCCTTGGCAATAGCCTTCAGCACATCAAGTTCGCGACGGGTTGGCAGGTCGTGGGGCAACAGTTCAGCCGAATGGCGCGCCAGCGACCGATAGATGGAAGCAAAACGCGGACAGGCATACGACTCACCACGAAGCACACTACGGATGGCTTCACGCAGTTCGGACGAAGCCGATGCTTTCAGCGTGATTGCATTGACGCCACTCTTGGCCAGTCGGTTCACAATCCATATTTCCTCGTGCATTGTATTCACGATGATCAATGCCTGCTCGTTCAATTCGCGAATGAGGGTTATCAGTTCAAACCCCGACTTATCGGGGATACTGACATCCAATATGTAGATATCATAATCGCGTTTCGCTATCAGTTCGGATGCCTTAATGCCGGAAGTCACTGCGTCGGCCACTTCCACTTCGGGCATCGCATCAATCACCCTGCAAATGCCTTCCAGCACCAGGCTGTGGTCGTCAACCACCAGTACTTCAGCCTTTTCTCTCTTCTCCATGTTCTTTTAGGTTCACTTTAATCGTTACCGTCAGATGCGTACCCCGTCCGGGTGCCGTTTCCAGCTTCACAACTGCGCCGATAACCTCGGCCCGTTGCATGATGGTTCGCAATCCGATGCCTTTTTTCTTTTTATTCAAGTCGAATCCCTTACCGTCATCATCGATACGTACGGACAGGCTTCCATCCGCCATCAACAAATCGACGCGGATTGTTGCTGCCTCGGCATACTTCAAGGCATTGCTCACAGCTTCCTGCACAATCCGATAGAATTCAAAGCCCACCGTCTCAGGTACCAGTTTCCAATCCACTTCGTCCGTAGAATGATATTCGGACTTCGTCCCTTCCGGCAAGGGCAGATGCCACATGTAGTCGCGCAGCATTTCATCGATGGTAGCATATTGGAAAGCCGGAGGCATCAGCTCGTGCGAGATGCTGCGCAATCGTTCGCGAGTATCACCCAGCAACAGAAGCTGCTCGTCCATGGCACGGTTGTGTTTGTCTTCAGCAATGGAGCGGATGTTCATCTCGAGCGCCAACAGACTGTTGCAGACGTCATCGTGCAGTTCGGTAGCCATACGCTCACGCTCACTTTCCAAGCCATCGATATACTTACGGGCCAGACGTTGCTCAGTGTCTTTCTGCAAAGCCAGGAACTGACGTTCTTTTTCGCCCGCAGCCTGTGCCAGTTGGGCTACACGCACCTTTTGCCGCTGGCGGAAGTACAGAAAGACCAAAAGCAGAATCAGCAGTAAGGCACATGTGCCTCCCGTCACAATCCGGTTGCGCAGCAATTCGGCCTTCCGCTCCAGTGCGGCCTGCTTCAGACGGGTAATCTCCAACTCCTTTTCCTTTGTTCGATATTTAGCCAAGAAATCAGAAAGTTGCTCCGTGTATTCTTTTTTGGAAGCCGAATCGCGCAGCGCATACGCCGTTCGCAAGCTTTCGTAAGCCTTTGCCTCGTTTTGAAGTTCGTGCAGACATTCCGAAAGATGCAGATACACGTCATAATCCTTCATGTCACGATAGCCGGCCTTCTGCATATCAATCAGCCGCTGATAGGAAATCACCGCCTCGCGATACCGCTTCAGTTCTTGCATCAGCGGCCCCCGGGTCTGATGATAGCGGTAACGTTCCACATCGGTCCGAAGCTCTCCCGACATTTCGTCCAGACTCTGCAGACACACCATCGCACTATCTATCTGTCCCAATCCCCGATAAGCGTTGGCCAAATGATTATAAGCCTCGCACAGACGACGTTTGTTGTTCACCTCTTTCAGCACAGGAATTGCCTTCTGCAAAGTGGCGATGCCATCCCGGATCTTGCCGGGCACATTACACTGAATAGCTCCAAGATTGACGTAAAACAGGCCGATCATTTGCGGAGTGCCGTATTGCAAGGCATAATCGACCGCCTTTTGCGAGAAAGGAAGTGCCTCGACGGGACGATTCGAATCGCAATACACCGTCGCTATGTTTCCATAGATATGAGCCACTGTCCGGAAGTTACCCTGCGCCTCGCACAAGTGAAGCGCCCGCTCAAAACTATGAATGGATTCGTTCAGCTGCTTTTTCCGCCGATATATCGTGCCCAGCTGATTGAGGTTTTCTATCAGCATGGCCGTATCTCTGTCGGCTTCCGAACGTTTCTCGGCCCGAAGCGTATAGACTAAGGCCGAATCGGTCTGCCCTTCATACAGAAAAGAGCTGGCGTAATTGGTCAGCATCACCCGATAATCTTCAGCCAAACGAGGCACACGCTCGGCCACTTCCATACCTTTCTTCAAGTAAAAACGAGCCGAATCGTATCGGGCAGATACGTTGAAATAATATCCCATGTCGGAAGAATAGACAACGATTTTATCCTGCATCTTAGCCCTTTCGGCTATATCGAGCGCTTTCCGTTTCCAAAGAAAACCTCTCTCATAATCACCATCGACAAAGCATGCCTCTCCCTTCCAGGCATAATACTCCCTGAAATCAGCCAGACTTCTGCTGCGCACCGCTAATTGCCGGATGGAGTCGGCGTATAAAGAAAGTATTTCAGGATACCGTTCAATCGAAGACAGGTAAGCGCATACGTCGGCATAGCTTTCCACATTTTTCTTTTCAGCAGCCTTTCTGCGCAAATCGGCCAATCTGCCGTCATCGGCAGCTTGCAAGCCCGCTTGAGACAGGAGAAAAGCAAGTATGCTCAATACCCTTATAATCTTCATGTATCTGTATTTTTGTTTGGCGACAAAAATACAGAAAAGCTATATATTCACATAGTTTTCAGTTCTTTTTTCTTTCTTCAGCATAAAAATAGAACAGTTAGCTACAAAAAAGGCTGCTGACCTCACGATCAGCAGCCATACAAATTCAATATATGAACAACGTTCAATTTCTGATTCCCAATATTATCAACAATCTCAACTGCCATTTTCAGCCTATTTCTGACGGATATAAATATTGATGGGAGTACCTGTCAAGTCCCATTTCTCGCGCATCTTGTTTTCCAGAAAACGGCGATAAGGTTCTTTCACATATTGCGGCAAGTTGGCAAAATAGACAAAAGAAGGAACCTTTGTATTAGGCAATTGCGTGATATACTTGATTTTAATATATTTTCCTTTGATCGAAGGAGGCGGATAAGCCTCGATCAATGGAAGCATTTCTTCGTTCAGACGAGCTGTGGGAATACGCGTCATTCTGTTCTGATAGACCTGACGTGCAGCTTCGAGAACTTTCAGGATGCGTTGCTTGGTCAGTGCCGAAGCAAAAATAATGGGGAAATCGACAAACGGAGCAAAACGCGAACGGATGGCGTCTTCGAACGTCTTCATCACCTTCACAGTCTTATCTTCCACCAAATCCCATTTGTTGACTACCACAACCAATCCTTTCTGGTTTTTCTGAATCAGCGAGAAGATATTCAGATCCTGGCTTTCGATTCCGCGTGTAGCATCAAGCATCAGAATGCAGACATCCGAATTTTCGATGGAACGGATAGAACGAATCACCGAATAATACTCAAGGTCTTCAGTCACCTTATTCTTTTTACGGATACCGGCTGTATCAACCAAATAGAAATCGAAACCAAACTTGTTATAGCGTGTATAAATAGAATCACGGGTTGTACCGGCTATCTCCGTCACAATGTTACGATCTTCGCCAATGAAAGCATTCACAATGGACGACTTTCCTGCGTTAGGACGTCCGACAACGGCAAAACGAGGAATATCTTCATCCAAAATCTCATCAGATTCCTTCTTGAACTTGCTCACGATCAGGTCCATCATATCGCCCGTGCCACTGCCTGTCATCGCCGAAATGCAATAAGGCTCACCCAGCCCCAAACTGTAGAATTCGGGGGCATTATATTGTAATTCGTTATTATCGGTTTTATTGGCTATCAGCAACACCGGCTTCTTTGCCCGACGCAAAATGGCAGCAACGTGCATG
>CABROZ010000130.1 GCA_902472795.1 uncultured Bacteroides sp.
ATAATAAAAAATTAACAACGAAGGAGCCATAACTCCCCCACTATTAATTTTTAACTTTTAATTTTTAACTCAATAAATGAAAGAACAAGATAAAAGAGCGTACGCTCATGCAGAGAAAGCCTACATGCAGGGCACTCTTTATCCTTATATAAAGGTAGGAATGCAGAAAGTCAACCTCACCCCCACCGTCACGATTGTTGGCGGCGAGAAGGTGACGACACCCAATGCCCCCGTTTACGTTTACGACACAAGCGGCCCCTTCAGCGATCCCGACATCGAGATTGACCTGAAGAAAGGACTTCCCCGTATGCGCGAAAGCTGGATAACCAGCCGGGGCGACGTGGAACAGCTGCCTTCCATCACCTCCGAATACGGGAAGATGCGCCGCGACGACAAAAGCCTCGACCACCTGCGCTTCGAGCACATTGCCCTGCCCTACCGCGCCAAAGCCGGTAAAAGCATTACCCAAATGGCCTATGCCAAAGCCGGCATCATCACCCCCGAAATGGAGTACGTGGCCATCCGTGAGAACATGAACTGCCGCGAACTGGGCATCGAAACCTACATCACTCCCGAGTTTGTACGCGACGAAATAGCAGCCGGACGAGCCGTATTACCGGCCAACATCAACCACCCCGAAAGCGAACCGATGATTATCGGACGCAACTTCTTAGTGAAGATCAACACCAACATCGGTAACTCTGCCACCACGTCGAGCATTGACGAAGAAGTAGATAAAGCCGTATGGAGTTGCCGATGGGGAGGCGATACCCTGATGGATCTCTCAACCGGAGCCAACATCCACGAAACACGCGAATGGATTGTACGCAACTGCCCTGTACCCGTAGGTACCGTACCCATCTATCAGGCTTTGGAGAAAGTAAACGGACGAGTGGAAGACCTGACCTGGGAAATCTATCGCGATACCCTCATCGAACAATGCGAACAAGGAGTGGACTACTTCACCATCCATGCCGGCATACGCCGCCAAAACGTGCACCTGGCGGACAAACGTCTGTGCGGTATCGTTTCGCGTGGGGGAAGCATCATGAGCAAATGGTGCCTGATCCACGATCGTGAAAGCTTTCTTTACGAGCATTTCGACGACATCTGCGACATCCTGGCCCAGTACGACGTTGCCATCTCACTGGGTGATGGTCTGCGCCCTGGCTGTATAGCCGACGCCAATGACGAAGCACAGTTTGCAGAACTCGACACCATGGGCGAACTGGTGCTCCGAGCCTGGGATAAGAACGTTCAGGCATTCATTGAAGGTCCGGGACACGTGCCCCTGCACAAGATACGTGAGAACATGGAGCGACAGATTGACCATTGTCACAACGCCCCCTTCTATACCCTTGGCCCGCTCGTCACCGACATTGCACCCGGTTACGACCACATCACTTCGGCCATCGGTGCCGCACAGATTGGTTGGTTGGGTACAGCGATGCTGTGCTACGTCACGCCGAAAGAACATCTCGGACTGCCTAACAAGGAAGACGTGCGTACCGGAGTCATTACCTACAAGATTGCCGCCCATGCAGCCGACTTGGCCAAAGGGCATCCTGGTGCACAAATCCGCGACAATGCCCTGAGTAAAGCCCGCTACGAATTCCGCTGGCGCGACCAGTTCCACCTGAGTCTCGACCCAGACCGTGCGTTGGAATACTTCAACGAAGGACGCCACACCGACGGCGAGTATTGTACCATGTGCGGTCCCAACTTCTGTGCCATGAAGCTGAGTCGGGATCTTAAAGAAATTAACAATTAACCACCAACCACAACTTTTAATTTTTAACTTTTAATTATTCACTGAATCAAATGTTTTCAGAAGAGCTTGAAAAAATAGATTGGGAGGAAACCACCAAAGCCATCTACTCGAAAACCGAAAACGATGTGCTTCGCGCCCTCGGCAAAGAGCACTGCGATGTAGATGACTTCATGGCGCTTGTGTCACCCGCCGCCAGCAAATACCTGGAACCCATGGCACAACTTAGCAAGAAATATACCGAAGAACGTTTCGGGAAGACCATATCCATGTTCATACCTCTTTACATCACTAACTCGTGTACGAACTCGTGTGTTTATTGCGGTTTCCACATCAGCAACCCGATGGCACGCACCATTTTGACCGAAGAAGAGATTGTGAATGAATATAAAGCTATCAAGAAACTGGCTCCCTTCGAGAACCTGCTACTGGTAACGGGCGAAAACCCCGCCAAAGCCGGTGTTCCCTACATAGCCCGTGCACTCGACTTGGCAAAGCCTTACTTTTCGAACCTGAAAATCGAAGTAATGCCACTAAAGGCGGAAGAATATGCCGAGCTGAAGGAACATGGACTGAACGGAGTCATCTGTTTTCAGGAAACGTACAACAAAGCCCACTACAACATCTACCATCCGCGTGGTATGAAATCAAAGTTCGAATGGCGTGTCAACGGCTTCGACCGCATGGGTCAAGCAGGTGTTCACTCCATCGGTATGGGAGTACTGATCGGTCTGGAAAAAGAATGGCGCACGGATATCACCATGATGGCCTACCATCTGCGCTACCTGCAAAAGCACTATTGGAAGACAAAATACAGTGTTAACTTCCCACGAATGCGCCCAGCTGAAAACGAGGGCTTCCAACCTAACGTCATCATGAGCGACCGCGAACTGGCACAAGTAACCTTTGCCATGCGCATATTCGATCACGATGTGGACATTTCGTACTCTACCCGTGAACCGGCTTACATTCGCGACCATATGGCCGCCCTCGGAGTCACAACCATGAGTGCCGAAAGCAAGACCGAACCCGGAGGATATTATACCTATCCGCAGGCATTGGAACAATTCCATATCAGCGACGACCGGACAGCAGTGGAAGTAAACGCAGCCTTGAAACACATCGGACGCGAACCGGTGTGGAAAGACTGGGACGCAAGTTTCGACCTGTTCGGTCATCCATAATCTTACTCTGTTATAAATGAAGGATGGTGCAGGAATGTGCCAACTATATAGGCATACAAGTAGCTTCTATGCACCATCCCTCTTTCATAAACAAAATGAACCCCAACAACGCCATGACATCACGATACAGCAGACAAATGACACTGCCTGAAATTGGTGAGGCAGGACAAGAACGCTTTTCTCGTGCGCGCATTCTTATCATAGGAGTAGGTGGACTCGGTGCCCCCATTGCCCTCTATCTGACAGCAGCCGGTGTAGGTACCATCGGACTGGTAGATGACGATACCGTCAGCCTCAGCAATCTGCAACGCCAGGTACTCTATACCGAATCCGAAGTTGGACAACCTAAAGTATTCTGCGCCGCCCGACGCTTACAAGCTCTAAACAAACAGACGTTCATCTATCCTTATCAAACACGTTTAACCCATCAGAATGCAGAAGAACTGATTGCCTCATACGACATCGTGATAGACGGATGTGACAATTTTGCCACCCGATACCTGATCAGCGATGTCAGCGCCAGTCTAAGAAAGCCATACGTTTATGGCGCTATTCAAGGTTTCGAAGGGCAGGTATCCGTATTCAATTATGGCAAACAGCCACATACATACCGAGACCTTTATCCAGACGAAGACAGCATGATGCACCTGATTCCCGACTCATCAGTAATTGGAACGACTCCTGCAGTTGTGGGAAGTGTGGAAGCCAACGAGGCACTAAAAATCATCTGTGGATACGGAGAAGTATTATCCGGCAAACTATGGACCATCGATTTGAGAACTCTCCAGTCGCACCTACTCACCTTTTGATCGCATTCACTACATGATGTCTCAATCAACCTACAAATTATCAAACACAACATTGAGTGTTGCAAACCAGCCGATTATGAAACTGATTGTCATTACCTTACCCAATTTTTTCCCCGGCGAAGCAGAAGCCATTACTACCTTGTTTCGCTACGGTCTGGAAATTCTACATCTGCGTAAACCGGAAGCAAACCTAACAGAGATAGTAAAGCTACTCGACCAAATACCCGAAGAATATCATTCACGCATCGTTATCCATGAACATTTCCAGTTAGTCAATCAATATAACTTGAAAGGCATACACCTTAACAGACGTAATCCTAACCCACCTCAAGACTATAAGGGTAATATCAGCTGCTCCTGTCACACGCTAAATGAAGTACAATTACGCAAGCCGACATGCAACTATGTATTCCTTAGTCCCATTTATGACAGCATATCTAAAACCGGCTACTCGTCAGCCTTTACCATCTGTGAAATACAGAAAGCCCAACAACAAGGTATTATCGACTCACACGTCATGGCCTTAGGCGGGATCAATGCCAGCCGACTTAATGAAGTAAAGCAACTCGGTTTCGGTGGAGCAGCCTTACTTGGCGATGTATGGAATCATTTGGGCGCCGACTTTGTTCCTCATTTTCTCCGCTTACGTCAAGAAACGTTTACACCAGTCATTCTGTCCATTGCAGGTTCTGACTGCTCGGGTGGTGCAGGCATACAAGCTGATACTAAAACCATTTCGGCCTTGGGAGGATATGCCGCTACCGTCATTACAGCAGTAACTGCCCAAAACACTCAAGGCGTACAAGCGATCTACCCACAAAGTGAAGAAATAGTACGTCGCCAAATCGAATCTGTGATGGATGACCTTACTCCCCACGCCATTAAGATAGGTATGGTACATGATGTTGACATTGTAACAGCTATTGCCGATTGTCTGAAAACCTATAGGCCTAAACACATTGTTTATGATCCGGTGATGATCTCGACCAGTGGCCGTCGGTTAATGACAGAGAAAACCGTACAGGAAATCTGCGAAAAGCTATTCCCATTGTGCGATCTTATCACCCCCAACCTGCACGAAACAGCTCTGTTGACAAGCAAAACCATAAATTCCATAAACGACATGGAACAAGCCGCACAGACCCTTGCTCATCACTATGGAATATCGGTACTTGTCAAAGGAGGACACCTGGAAGGAGATAAAATGTTTGATGTCCTCTTCCACCAAGAAAACACTTACCACTATGTTGCTCCCAAAATTGAAAGCCATAATCTGCACGGAACAGGATGCACACTTTCATCAGCCATTGCCACACAACTGGCTTATGGAATCTCTATGGAACAGGCAGTAAAACAAGCTAAACAATACACTTATCAAGCCATCAACCGAGGAAAAAACATGCAAATCGGCCATGGGAATGGCCCCCTATGGCACTTTTTTTAGAGCTATACCTATTTATATTTAAATTTATCCGCTATTTTTGCAGAGACAATCACCACAAATAGGTATTAATATGGAAAAAGCAAAAGTTTTTTATTCAGATTTGCGTACTTCCCCAACATCCAACCTGCTGGACAAAATGGAACGCTTGTTGAAACGTGCCGGTATCGCACAACTTCCTTTGAAAGATAGCTTTACTGCTACCTCAAATCCGCAACTAAGCTCTTCAGCGTCCTTCTTGCGTCTAAACGTCCTCTC
>CABROZ010000131.1 GCA_902472795.1 uncultured Bacteroides sp.
AAAACGTAATACAATCAATTGCTTTATTAAAACGCTGCAAAGGTATGTACTTTTTAAATATGTTGTTCTCCTTACACCCATTTTTTTTAGAGTTTTTTTGGAAGTTTTTCTGTAACTTTTCGCAATTAACTGTATATGAGGATATTCGTTATATGTTAAAAAACACATTACTCTACTGCGATGCTATTATAGAGGTATCTTTTAATGCTTCGCTTGGGTGTTTTCTCGAATTCAGTCGGATAAAGCTGTATCTGGCTGACCTTCTCGTAAGCAGCGACGCTTTCGTTCAGGCTCTTCAGATTCTCGTCCATGATGGCTTTCAGGTTATTAGGGTTGTTCAATCCTAAGGAATCGAGTGCCTCGTAGTCGGCATAAACCAACGCCACCAACTTCTTGTTGCGCTCTATCACCAGACTTTCCAGCACGAAAGGCAGGTTGTTGAGGCGTGCTTCTATCTCTTCGGGGAAGATGTTCTGCCCGTTCGAGCCTAAGATCATGGTCTTGCTGCGTCCACGGATAAAGAGGTTGCCTTTGTCGTCGAGCAGCCCCAAGTCGCCAGTGCGCAACCATCCGTCTTCGGTAAATTCCTCGCGGGTAGCATCGGGGTTCTTATAATAGCCTGCCATCACGTTTTCACCCCGCACTTGAATTTCTCCATATTTTGCCTCCGGATTGTCTTTCTGGATGCGGGCTTCCATAATGTCGAGCACCCGACCCGATGAAGTGGGCACAAATTCGTTCCACGGAGCATAGCTGATGAGCGGCGCACACTCGGTCATGCCATAGCCGATAGTGAAAGGAAACTTAATGCGATGGAAAAACTCTTCTACCTCGGGATTCATGGCGGCGCCTCCGATGATGACTTCCTTGAAACGGCCCCCCAGCGCATCAATCAGCTTCTTGCGAATCTGACCGTAAATCTGCCCGTCGAGCAACGGAATGTTAAGTGCCCAACGCATGCTGCGTCGGTTGATGATGGGCTGAATGACATTCTTGTAGATCTTTTCGATGACGAGCGGAACGGTGATGATCAGATTGGGCTTTACTTCTTCGAAGGCCTTCATCAATATCTTAGGCGAAGGGATTTTCCCTAACAAGGTGATGTGAGTTCCTACAGCCGTAGCCGTCAGGAAGTCGAACGCGCAACCATATGCATGTGCCAAAGGCAGAAACGACAGAATTCTGTCGCCTCGCTCCAGCAGTTTGGACCGAATGCCGAATGTCACGTTGCCGGCCAGGTTGTTGCCTGTCAGCATCACTCCCTTGCTGAAGCCGGTTGTGCCCGAAGTATAATTCAGCACCATCACCTTGTCATTGCTCAACTCGGTATATAGTACGTCTTTCTTCGTGAAGCCGTCGGGATAGTGTTTGTCCATCTCCTCATTCTGATGTTTGAGAAAAAGCTGGATGGTCTCGCCGTCGCGCTGGTACAGGCAGCGGAAGTCGGTGAGCGAGAAGACACCGCGAAGTCCGGTCAGACGTTCTTCCTCGAGGTGTTCCCAAATGTGGTCGCTTGTAAAAAGGAAAACCGACTCGGAATGGTTGACGATGTGATGGACATCGTTCGGACTGAAGTCTTGCAGAATGGGCACCACAATTCCTCCGTACGTAACGACGGCCATGTAGGCAATGCACCAGCGGGAATTGTTCTTTCCGATAATGGATATTTTGTCGCCACGCCGCAGCTGGCAATACTTGAACAGCAGATGCAGACGGGCAATCTCGCGAGCCACGTCGCCATACGAATAAGTTACGTCTTCTCCGTAATCGGTATAGCACGGAAGGTCCCAATTCTCGCGAAAGCTGCGTTCGTACAGCTTGATGAAATTTTCTTGTATCATTGCACAAATAATTGATGAGTGTGCAAAAATAGGGATTTTAGATGAATAATATGTATATTTGCGGCCTGAAAGTGATTATTTATAAGTTTATGATAGATACGAACATATTTCAAGATAAGACGGCGGTTTACTATACATTAGGCTGTAAACTGAACTTTTCCGAGACATCGACCATCGGTCGCATCTTGCGCGAAGCGGGCATACGCACCGCACGCAAGGGGGAAAAGGCTGACATCTGCGTAGTGAATACCTGCTCGGTGACGGAAGTGGCCGACAAAAAATGCAGGCGGGCCATCCACAAGCTGATTAAGCAACACCCGGGCGCCTTTGTGGTGGTGACCGGATGCTACGCACAGCTGAAACCCGACACCGTAGCCGACATCGAGGGTGTGGACGTAGTGCTGGGCGCCGAGCAGAAGAAGGACGTACTGAACTACTTAGGCGACCTGCAAAAGCACCTCCATGGCGAAGCCCATACCTCGGCGCTGAAAGACATCCGCACGTTTGCCCCCTCCTGCTCGCGGGGCGACCGCACACGCTTCTTCCTCAAGGTGCAGGACGGATGCGACTATTACTGCTCGTACTGCACCATCCCCTTTGCACGCGGACGCAGCCGCAACGGCAGCATCGCATCGCTGGTGGAGCAGGCACGCCAGGCCGCTGCCGAAGGCGGACGCGAAATAGTGCTGACCGGCGTCAACATTGGCGACTTCGGGAAATCGACCGGCGAAACCTTCTTCGACTTGGTGCAGGCGCTGGACGAAGTAGAGGGCATCGAACGCTACCGCATTTCCTCCATCGAGCCTAATCTGCTGACCGATGAGATCATCGACTTCGTGTCGCGTTCGAAGCGCTTCATGCCTCACTTCCACATTCCCCTGCAATCGGGTTGCGACGAAGTGCTGAAGCTGATGCGCCGACGCTATGACACGGCCTTGTTTGCCGCCAAAGTACGGAAAATAAAGGAAGTGATGCCCGATGCCTTCATCGGTGTGGACGTGATAGTAGGTACGCGTGGCGAAACCGAAGAGTACTTCGAACGCGCATACGAGTTTATCCGTAGTCTGGACGTCACCCAGCTGCACGTGTTCAGCTACTCCGAACGTCCCGGCACACAGGCCTTGAAGATAGACCACATCGTCCCGCCCGAAGAGAAGCACCGCCGCAGCCAGCGTCTGCTGGAACTGTCGGACGAAAAGACGCATGCCTTCTACGCTCGCCACATCGGACAAACCCTGCCCGTATTGCTGGAACGTTCCAAGGCCGGTGCCCCCATGCATGGCTTCACGGCCAACTACATACGCGTGGAAGTGCCCCACGACGACCGACTCGACAATAAGGTGATTCCCATCACCTTAGGCGACTTCAACGACGACGGCACTGCCCTGCTGGGACAAATCAGACTTTAACCCCGACGACCGTTTTCATATCCATCCTATAAGAACAATACAATCATCCCACCGTGAAATCGAAACTTATCTATTTGCTCACCTATGCCGGAATGTGGCTGCTGGCCCTGCTGCCTTTCAGAGCCATCTACATCCTGTCCGACGGACTGGCTTTCCTGATGCAGCACGTCATCCGCTACCGCCGGAAGGTGGTACGCACCAACCTGCGGAACTCCTTTCCCGAAAAGACGGACGAAGAGCTGAAAGAGATAGAAGACAAGTTCTACCACTACATCTGCGACTACATCCTCGAAGAAGTGAAAACCCTGAGAATATCCTTCGAAGAGCTGACCCGGCGCATGACCTACCAAAACAAGGAGCAATACCTCGACATGATTGAAAAACATGGCGGCATCGTACTCCTCATCCCCCACTATGCCAACTTCGAATGGATTATCGGCATGGGAGCTATCATGCAACCCGGCGACCTTCCGGTACAAGTCTATAAACCTTTGCACAATCCCTACCTGGACGAAATGTTCAAGCGCATCCGCTCGCGCTTCGGCGGATACAACGTGCCCAAGCACTCCACGGCACGCGAAATGATAAAGCTGCGCCGCGAGCACAAGCGCATGGCCGTGGGACTGATCACCGACCAGTCGCCCAACCGCAGCGAAGCACACTACTGGACCACCTTCCTCCATCAGGACACCGTGTTCATGGACGGAGCCGAACGCATTGCCCGAATGATGGACTTCCCCGTCTTCTACTGCGAACTGATACGCCAGAAGCGGGGACACTGCCGGGTAGTCTTCGACCTGATCACCGAAAGCCCCAAGCAAACCGCCGACGGCGAGATAACCGAATGCTTCGCCCGAAGACTGGAGCAAACCATCCGACGCGACCCGCCCTACTGGTTCTGGTCGCACAAACGCTGGAAACTGAAACGTGAAGACGTCATACACCATGGATAAAAAAATAGCTGTCGTCATTCTGAACTGGAACGGATGCGGGATGCTCCGTACCTATCTGCCCTCCGTTGTGTCCTATTCCGAGGCCGACGGAGCCATCGTTTACGTAGCCGACAACGGCTCGACGGACAACTCCGTCGAAACCGTACGCCGCGAATTTCCCTCCGTCCGCCTCATCACGCTGGACCGCAACTACGGTTTTGCCGACGGATACAACCTGGCCCTGAAACAGGTAGAGGCCGAATACGTCGTCCTGCTGAACTCCGACGTCGAAGTCACCGAGCACTGGCTTGCCCCGCTGACCGAGTACATGGACGCCCACCCCGAAGTAGCAGGCTGCCAACCCAAGATCAGGAGCCTGCGGCAAAAGGACCTGTTCGAATACGCCGGAGCCGCCGGCGGATACATCGACAAGTACGGTTACCCCTTCTGCCGAGGCCGCATCATGGGCGCAGTCGAGGCCGACAATGGTCAGTACGATACCATCGCCCCGGTATTCTGGGCTACCGGTGCAGCCTTGTTCATCCGTCTGAAAGACTACCGCGAAGCCGGCGGACTGGATGGACGGTTCTTTGCCCACATGGAAGAGATAGACCTGTGCTGGCGACTGCGTGCACGCGGCCGGAAACTGGTATGTATTCCCCAGAGCGTAGTCTATCACTTGGGAGGCGCCACACTGACCAAGGAAAACCCGCGCAAAACCTTCCTGAACTTCCGCAACAACCTGCTGATGCTTTACAAGAACCTGCCCGAAGACGAACTGAAATCCGTGATGCGCACCCGTGCCCTGCTCGACTATGTGGCCGCACTGAACTTCCTGCTAAAGTTGCAGGGACCCAACGCCATGGCCGTCCTCCGTGCCCGTCGTGCCTACCACGACCTGCGCAAGGATTTTGCCGCTTCGCGCGAAGAGAACCAGCAGAAGGCCGTCCTGACACAGATTCCCGAACGGATCAGCCAAAGCATCCTGAAAGCCTTCTACCTGCAAGGCAAAAAGACCTTCACCCGGCTGATGAACATCCGCCCGGCATAAGGCCACCCTTAACCCTTCCGACACGGCGTACAGGGGCAACTTTGTACGGGTGTGAGAGACACTTGTACGGCTC
>CABROZ010000132.1 GCA_902472795.1 uncultured Bacteroides sp.
CGCGGCCGTCTGTGGTGAATTTGTTTTAGCAAACCCATGAAGCAGAACCTACCCACCACGCCCGGTCCCATCGGCGTCTTCGACTCCGGATACGGCGGACTCACCATCCTCAGCAAGATTCGCGAAACACTGCCCCAGTACGACTACATCTACTTAGGCGACAATGCCCGCGCCCCATACGGTACACGCTCGTTCGAAATCGTCTATCAGTTCACCCTGCAAGCCGTCACCAAACTCTTCGAAATGGGCTGTCACCTCGTCATCCTGGCTTGCAACACCGCCTCGGCCAAAGCCCTGCGAAGCATCCAGATGAACGACCTCCCCAAGCTCGACCCCGCACGCCGCGTATTGGGCGTCATCCGCCCCACCGTCGAGTGCATCGGCAGCATCACCCGCAACGGACACGTAGGCATACTGGCCACCGCCGGCACCATCAAGTCCGAATCCTATCCCCTCGAAATCCACAAGCTCTACCCCGACATCAGCGTCAGCGGCGAAGCCTGTCCGCTCTGGGTCTCGCTGGTCGAGAACAACGAAGCTGCAGGCCCCGGTGCCGACTACTTCGTGCGCAAATACATCGACCAGCTGTTGGCCAAGGACCCGCAGATAGATACCGTCATCCTGGGGTGCACGCACTACCCCCTGCTGCTGCCCAAGATACAGCAATACATGCCCGCCCGGATACGCACCGTGGCCCAGGGCGGACTTGTGGCCGAAAGCCTGAAAGACTACCTGCAACGCCATCCCGAAATGGACGCCCGCTGCACCCGACAGGGCACCTGCAGGTACTACACCACCGAAGCCACCGAAAAATTCTCCGAGTCGGCATCCACTTTTCTCAACAGCACCATCGACGTCCGGCACATCGCACTCGAATAAATCGGGAACACCACGCAAAAGCTTTTCGCCAAAGCCCTTGTTATTCTCGCAAACTACACTAACTTTGTGGGGCAAACCATCTAATTTGTAACCACATGAAAGAAAAAGACACAAGTAAACTCATTGAAGTATTCAAAGGCTCCCTGTGGGAAGCCGAATTAGTGAAAAGCCTCCTTGACAGTAACGATGTGCCGTGTGTGCTGAAAGACGGCATGGTAGTCAACGTCGTATTGCCCTCGTCGGCTGTCGAAGTAACCGTACTGGTCAACGAAGAAAACTTTGAAACGGCCATGGAAGTGGTTCGCGAGTATGAAAAGAAAAAGAATGCAGAGTAAACCGCGGGACTAACATCCCGAATCACAAATAATGGATCAACTGACAAGAATAGCCGTCAAGATAGGCAGCAACGTACTGACACGCCCCGACGGCACATTGGACATCACCCGCATGTCGGCACTCGTCGATCAGGTAGCCGCCCTGCACAAGGCAGGCATCGAAGTCATACTCGTTTCCTCTGGAGCCGTCGCTTCAGGGCGGAGCGAGCTGTGTCCGGCCAAACGGTTGGACAGCGTGGAGCAACGCCAGCTGTTCTCCGCCGTGGGCCAGGCCAAACTCATCAACCGCTACTACGAGCTATTCCGCGAACACAAGATAGCCGTAGGCCAGGTGCTCACCATGAAAGAGAGCTTCGGCACACGCCGCCACTACCTGAACCAGAAAAGCTGCATGACCGTCATGCTCGAGAACGGCGTCATCCCCATCGTCAACGAAAACGACACCATCGCCGTCAGCGAACTCATGTTTACCGATAACGACGAACTCAGCGGACTTATCGCCACCATGATGGACGCACAGGCCCTCATCATACTGAGCAACATCGACGGCATCTACGACGGGCCGCCCTCCGAACCCGGCTCGGCCGTCATCACCGAGATAGCCCACGACCGCGACCTGTCCGACTGCATACAGGCTTCGAAGTCCAGCTTCGGACGCGGCGGCATGCTTACGAAGACCAACATCGCCCGCAAGGTGGCAGCCGAGGGCATCACCGTCATCATAGCCAACGGCAAGCGCGACAACATCCTGAACCACATCGTGGACAACGAAAACGCACGACTGGCGGCTCCGGCCGACGGCCAACCGGCAACTCCGCTGCCCCACCCTCACCTGCTGTACACCCGCTTTGTCCCCTCGCCCCAACCCGTTTCGAGCGTCAAGAAGTGGATAGCCCACAGCGAAGGCTTTGCCAAAGGCCGACTGCACCTCAATCCGCAGGCCGCACAGATACTGGCATCGAGCCGCGTGGCCAGCATCCTGCCCGTAGGCATCACCCGCATCGAAGGCGACTTCGAGCGCGACGACTTAGTACGCATCATTGCCCCCGACGGCACACCCATCGGCGTAGGCAAAGCCAACTGCGACGCCACACAGGCCCGCGAAGCCATGGGCAAGCACGGCAAGAAACCCGTGGTGCACTACGACTACCTGTACATTGAGTAAATGAAGAATGAAGAATGAGGAATGAAGAATTAGGAAATAAAAAAATGAAGAATGAAGAATGAGGAATGAAGAATTAGGAAATGAAACTTAAAGCACAAAGAACTTCCTCACGCTTCCCCCTTTGTTCTTAATGATTAACTATAAACTTTTAATTGTACCCTCCATGAATCTGAACGAGACATTCGCCGCCGTACAGTCGGCCAGCCGCGAACTGCCAGAAGATCAACGACATACTACTGGCCGTGGCCGACGCCACACTGGCCAACACCGACTACATCCTGCAGGAAAACCGCAAGGACTTGGAGCGCATGGACCCTGCCAATCCCAAGTACGACCGCCTGAAACTGACCCCCGAACGCCTGGCCGACATCGCCGCCGACACGCGCAAGGTGGCCTCGCTGCCGTCGCCTCTGGGTCGTGTGCTCAAGCAAAACGTGCTGCCCAACGGCCTCCGGCTGCGCCGTGTCAGCGTGCCTTTCGGTGTCATCGGCATCATCTACGAAGCACGGCCCAACGTCAGCTTCGACGTCAGTGCCCTGTGCCTGAAGAGCGGAAACGCCTGCATCCTGAAGGGTGGCAGCGATGCCGACTGCTCCAACCGCGCCATCGTGAACGTGATACACCAGGTGCTCGAACGCTTCGGCGTCAATCCCCACGTAGTCGAACTGTTGCCCGCCACCCGCGAAGCCACTGCCGAGCTACTCCATGCCGAAGGCTACGTTGACCTCATCATTCCGCGCGGCAGCAGCAGCCTCATCCGGTTCGTGCGGCAGAACGCCAGCATCCCCGTCATCGAGACCGGCGCAGGCATCTGCCATACGTACTTCGACCGCTACGGCGACCTGAAGAAAGGTGCCCCCATCGTCCTGAACGCCAAGACACGCCGCGTCAGTGTCTGCAACGCGCTGGACTGCCTGATTATCGACTCCTCGCGCCTCGCCGACCTGCCTGCCCTCTGCCTCCCGATGGTGCCCAGTTCCGTCATCATCTATGCCGACCCGCGTGCCTATGCGGCTCTGCAGGACAGCTATCCGGCCGAACTGCTGAAGCCTGCCGGCCCCGAGGACTTCGGCACCGAGTTTCTGGACTACAAGATGGCCGTCAAGACCGTTGACTCCATCGACGAAGCCCTGGAGCACATCCGCCGCTACGGCTCGAAGCATAGCGAGTGCATCGTGACCGAAAGCGCCGAACACGCCGAACGCTTCTGCCGCGACGTCGATGCCGCGTGCGTTTACGTCAACGCGCCCACCTCGTTCACCGACGGCGCACAGTTCGGGCTGGGTGCCGAGATAGGCATCAGCACCCAGAAGCTGCACGCCCGCGGCCCCATGGCATTGGAGGAAATCACCACCTACAAGTGGATCATCGAAGGCGAAGGCCAGATACGGAAATAGACTCAGAACACGGGTATCGTATAGACCAGCCCCAGCGAAACGCGCTGCGCCGAGTAGCCCTCGGCACCTAACGAGCGGGCACGGGCGGTGAGCCCGTAGTTCTTGTAGAGCAGATGCAGGAAGATGCGCAGTTCGCTGTTCTTCATCGGAAAATATTCCCCGCACAGTTGTACGTTCCACGTGCGGCGGTACAGGCCCTTCGCGTAAGGGCCGTTTTCTTTATATACGCTCCCCGTTTCGTAGGCGCCTTTCACATAGACGTTCCAATTAGGGTGCAGGCGGTAGTCGAAGTTCAGAATGGTGGTGAAGTAGGACACGTGCTGCGCCGTCACACCGCCGTCGGGCAGCGAAGCCGAAAGTTCGCTCACCAATCCTTTCGTATCAATCCCTTCGCGCGAGTACATGAAATCGACATAGGCCACGACGGGGCCTTTCTCCCACACGTTGCCCGCCGTCAGATAGAGGATGTCGCGCTTGCGGGCCAGCTCGCCCCACGAGACGGAGTAACGCATGTTCAGGGCGCGGTTCAAGAAGTAGCCGTCCCAGTTGAGGGTGGAGAGTACGGGCACATGCACCTTGCCCACGTCCTGAGGTGCCCCGTAGAGGAAGGCGCCATCGTCCTTGGCGGCGGAGTTGTTCACCACCTGCAGGTTCAGCGTCTGCGTGGACGAAAGGCTGACGGCTCCGTTCACGCCCGCCTGATAGCACTCGATGTAGTTGTTGAAGTCGCTGAACTCTCGCACGCGGATGGCATCCACCCAGTATTCGTAACCGCTCAGTTGGATGGCCTGCTTGCCCACGGTGAGGGCAAAGCGGGGAGCCATGCGCCACGCCACCGACGCCACTTCGACCGACGAGGAAAGGTTGTCGAGCGCGTGCGGGTTGCTGTATTTGTTGAACGACTGCCTGAAGTGGTACGAGAAGTCCTTGCCGAAGTCGCCCAGCAACTCCAGCCGCACGCCGTTCAGCTTGAAGGCAGCTTCTTCGAGCGAACCGTCGTTGAAGCGGGCCGCCGCCGAGGTGTAGAACTGCAGATTCATGCTGCTGGAACTGATGGACTTTCCGCCCTTGGTGAAGCGTTCGAGCAGCGTTCGCCCTTCTTCGGGCTCTATCAGCGGGTCTTGCGCCCGCATCCCCGTACAGGCAGCCAGCAGGCAGGTGCCGAACAGGATTCTCTTCAGATGGGTACAGTGTCTGTTCATATCGGTATGCAGATTCTTGGTTCAGTCGGGCAGGCCGGAGGAAGAATACCCCGCTCCTGCCCTCTTTACAAATGTAAGGCTTTCATTCCGAAACCGAAACAGAAAGAGGCAGTATTTCCGCCGGGTATGTTCTGAAACATCCGGCAACAGCCTCCGTCCCCGCCCGAAAACGCCCGGAAACGCGGGCCACAGACCCCGTTTGTGGGACACT
>CABROZ010000133.1 GCA_902472795.1 uncultured Bacteroides sp.
CCGGGGACACAAGGATTTTCAGTCCTTTGCTCTACCAACTGAGCTATGACACCATCTCTCTTGAGGTTTGCGGTTGCAAAGGTAGTGAAAGTTTTGGACTGTGCAAGGGGTAATCAAAGAAAAAACACTGATAAAAAGGTATGTGCCTTATTATCAGTGTCTATTATGCGTGAAATAAATGTTACTTTTGGAAGGAACTCCCTTTTGTTTAGCTGTTGCTCTCGGACGAGGAAGTCGTGTTGCCACCGTCTTTTAGCGGGTTCCAACCTTGGGCTTTCAGTTCAAATTCCTGCCCGTCGCGGGTGATGAGGGCACAACCCAGTTCGGGTTTGGTGATGTGGCCTATCAGTTTGACGTCTTCCATTTCGGATACCTTTTCGTGGTCGGCTATGGGGATGGTGAACAACAGTTCATAATCCTCTCCACCGTTCAGTGCACAGGTAGTCAGGTTCATGTTGAACTCTTCGGCCATGACAGCTGTCTGGTAGTCGATGGGGATGTGCTCCTCATAGACCCGGCAGCCGACTTTGCTCTGAGTGCAGATGTGCATCAGTTCGGACGAGAGGCCGTCGGAAATGTCCATCATGGCTGTAGGTTGCACACCGGCAGCCGCCAGCCGTTCGATGATGTCCCGACGTGCTTCGGGCTTGAGCTGGCGTTCCAGCAGGTATTCCTTGCCGGCGAAGTCGGGTTGCACATCATTGTCGGTCCCTTTAAGGGCGACTTTCTCTCGTTCAAGCAACTGGAGGCCCATGTAGGCAGCGCCTAAGTCACCGCTGACACATATCAGGTCGGTTTCCTTGGCCCCGTTCCGATAGACGGTCTTGCCTTTCTCGCCTTCGCCGATGCAGGTGATGCTGATGGTAAGTCCCGTATAAGAGGAGCAGGTGTCGCCGCCGACAATATCGACATGATAGTTTTCGCAGGCCAGACGGATACCGGCATAAAGGGCTTCCATGTCTTCCACACTGAAGCGTTTGGACAGCCCCAGCGATACGGTGATTTGCTTGGGCGTACCGTTCATGGCGTAGATGTCGGAGAAGTTGACTACGGCAGCTTTGTAGCCCAAGTGCTTCAGAGGCACATAGGTCAGGTCGAAGTGAATGCCTTCGAGCAGCAGGTCGGTAGTGACCAGAACTTCTTTGTCGGCCGGATAAGAAAGCACGGCGGCATCGTCACCGATGCCATACCGTGTAGATTCGTTTATAGGTTTGATGCCTTCGGTGAGGTGGTCTATCAGTCCGAACTCACCGAGGGTCGCTATTTCTGTTCTCATTATTGATGTGTAAATAGAATGGTTGGTTTTTATGTCATCAGGCACGGTTGATAAGCTCGCGCATGATTTCGGTCATAAGCGGTTGTGCGGCATCGGCTGCTTTCTGCACCTCTTCGTGGGATACTTCTACAATTTTGCCTTCTACCCCTAAGTCGGTGATGACCGATACGCCGAACACCTTGATGCCGCAGTGATTGGCAACGATGACTTCGGGTACGGTTGACATGCCGACGGCATCGGCTCCCAAGATATGGAATAACTTGTATTCTGCAGGAGTTTCGAAGGTAGGCCCTTGGGTACCCAGATAGACACCGTGCTGTACTTTGATGCCTTTTTCGGCAGCAATGGCATCGGCTTTGCGAATCAGTTCCTTATCGTAGGCTTCGCTCATGTCCGGGAATCGGGGACCGTAGGGGATGTTTTTGCCACGCAACGGATGTTCGGGGAAGTAGTTGATGTGATCGGTGATAATCATCAGGTCGCCGATTTCGAATGCCGGGTTGGTTCCTCCGCTGGCATTGGAGACAAACAATGTCTTGATGCCCAGTTCGCGCATGACTCGTACGGGGAAGGTTACTTCTTTCATGGAGTATCCTTCGTAGTAGTGGAAGCGTCCTTGCATGGCCATGATGTCTTTGTTGCCTAATTTCCCGAAAATCAGTTTGCCACTATGGCCTTCTACGGTCGATACGGGGAAGTTGGGGATTTCCTCATACTTGATCTCGTATTTTTCGGTGATTTCGTCTGCAAGACTACCAAGGCCGGTGCCAAGGATGATTGCTGTCTCCGGATGGGTGTGCATTTTACCTCTCAGGTAGGCTGCTGTTTCTTGAATGCGCTCTAACATAGTCTATTATGTATTGATTAAAATTATGTTGTTGATTTTGCAAAATTTCTATTTCTATCGGTATCACGTAGATGTAAGGCTTGATTTCTTCCGGCAGGTCGGGGTGATGCTTCAGACGGACAGCGTCTTTCTCGGTTGTGAATATCAACCTCTCCCATTCTTCCAACTGATAGAACTTTTCCACAATCTCCTGCAGGTCTTTCGAACTGAAGTCGTGGTGGTCGGGAAATGCCAGCAGATGTACATGCTCGGTGTACGATATCACTTCGTTTAGCAATGGGGTGGGCGAGGCAATACCTGTCACCAGCAGTATTTGTTCGGCTCCTGTCAGTGAGGAAAGGGTTTGTCGGCTTCTGGCTACTTCCGGAAAAAGCGGAATGGGCATGCCGTAGCGGAACGTGGAGAAAAACAACTGCTGGTAGGGATACAGATGTAGCTGCTTGGCAATGAGGTTGAAATCGATCGGTTTGATGTCTTCCGGACATTTTGTTACGATGACGATTTGTGCCCGACTCTTTCCGTCGGCCGATTCGCGGAGACGTCCTGCAGGCAACAGGGTATCGTCGCAAAACAGACGATGATAGTCTGTCAGCAGGATGTTGAGGCCGGCTTTGACATGGCGATGCTGAAAGGCATCATCCAAAAGGATGGCATCGACAGGTGGTGATTGCAATTTTAGCAATTGTTCGATGCCGTGGCATCGGTCTTCATCTACGGCCACTCGTATGTCGGGAAATTTTTGTTTCATCTGACACGGTTCGTCGCCTATCTGTCGGGCGGTACTTTGCGGAGAGGCAAGCAGGTAACCTTTTGTGTGTCGCTTGTATCCACGGCTCAATGTGGCTGGGTGAAGGCCTTCGCTCTGCAGTAATTTGATGAGGTATTCGGTATGCGGTGTCTTTCCGGTTCCTCCTACCGAAAGATTCCCGATACAGATTACAGGCAGGTCGAAACTCTTTGACTGAAGCCATCCCCAGTCAAAGAGTTTGTTTCGCACATCTGTCCCTATTCTGTACAACCACGAAAGGGGAAGCAGTTTGTAATCTATTTGGGATGTTCTTTCTTCCATGCCTCGGATTTTGTCTTATGCATTATTGGATATTCAGCTCGAATGGAATGCGTGCTTGGAGGCGTTCGCATTTGTCGAAGTTTTCCAGTATGCTGAAAGGTTTGTAATATTCGCCAATTTTTCCGTTCAAAATACGTGCTTTGACATAGTTGTCAGGACTGGTTTCCATCAGACTTTCAAAGAAACCTTTCTTGGTGGGATAGGACATGACGGTGTAACCACCTTCGATGCCGGCTTTGTTGATGGCTATGTCGAGGGCTTTGTCCAATCCGCCCAGTTCGTCAACCAGTCCTAACTCTTTGGCGGTGTTACCTGTCCATACGCGGCCTTGAGCTATTTTGTCCAGTTCTTCTTTGGTAATGTCACGTCCGTCGGAGCAGCGTGTCAGGAAGAGGTCATATCCTTGGTTCACGTACATTTGCATCAGACTTTTCTCTCCGTCGTTCATGGGGCGTCCCAATGCTCCGAAGTCGGCATACTGGTTTGTTTTGACTACGTCAAATTTCAGCCCTATCTTGTCGGTCAGTCCTTTTACATTGGGAAACATGCCGAAGATACCTATCGAACCGGTCAGTGTGGTAGGCTCGGCTACGATGGTGTCGGCGTTGCACGAGATGTAGTAACCGCCGGATGCGGCATAGTCGCCCATGGATACGATGACGGGCTTTTCTTTTTTCAGTTCGCTGACGGCGTACCATATCTGTTCAGATCCGTAGGCACTTCCTCCGGGTGAGTTGACGCGCAATACAACGGCCTTTACATTATCGTCGTCTTTCAGATCCCGAAGGTCTTTGATAACTTCGCTGGCAACGATCATCGGTTCGGCTCCCGATGCCAGCGGTGAAGTGGTTTCGTAATCTATAATCTCGCCGCTTGCATAATATACTGCAACGATGTTGCCGCTCTTGTCTTTCGGCACGTTTTTCTTGACGTTGGTCATGGCTTCAAGTCCCAGGACGGGCATGTCATCGTCTGTGTCGATACCGGCCATGCGCTTCAGATAGTTGCGTACGTCGTTTTTGTATATCAGGGTGTCGGCCAGGCCACACTTGACAGACTCTTCGGCCGGTTGGAAGAGCATCATGCGGTCGGCAGCGGCGTTCAGTTCGTCCACGCTGATATGGCGCGAGGATGCTACGTCTTTGGTTATCTGTTGCCAGATAGAGTTCAGATAAACGGTAATTTGTTCACGATTGGCCGGACTCATTTCTGTAGCGATGAATGGTTCGACAGCCGATTTGTAGGTTCCTACTTTAAATATCTGCATCTCGACACCGATTTTGTCCAACAGGTCTTTGTAGAAGATGGGAGAGGCGGCAAGGCCTTTCCATTCAATCATGCCTTTGGGGTTGAGCAAAACTTTGTCTGCTACGCTCGACAGGTAATAAAGCCCTTGTGTATAGGTATCGGCATAGGCAACGATGAATTTACCCGATTCCTTGAAGTCCTGCAGCGCATCTCTTATTTCTTCTAACGAAGAGTAGCCACAATTCAGGTAGTTGGCTTGTATATAGATACCTTTGATGTTTTCGTTTTCTTTGGCTTTTTTGATGGACGAAAGGATGTCGTCCAAGCCGTATATGATGTAGTCGTTGCTGAACAGGAGGCTGAGCGGATCTTCCGGATTTCGCTCGTATAGGGTACCTTGCAGATCGAGCATCATGATGGAGTTCTTTTTGACAATGGTTTCCGATTCAGCAGTAGAAGCCATGCTGAACAAGACGAGAATGCTGAGGAAAAACAGTATTACGCTTGAAACGATAATACCGGTGATGGTAGCTAATGTAAATTTCAG
>CABROZ010000134.1 GCA_902472795.1 uncultured Bacteroides sp.
GTCTCTGAAAGACATGGGTGCCGACGGTGCTGCCGGCACTCTGCTCCCGCCGGCCACGGCTGCAATGTCATCAGCCGTCAGATTAGCCACATTACCGCTACGTTGTGCTACGTCGATTACGTCGAAGATGGGGCGCAGGTGCGGGTTGGCCACGGCAAATCGGTTGGCCACAAATTCGTTGCTGTGCACCAGGCCCTGAGGTTGATCCCAGTCGCCTGATGGGGTGAAGCCGCCGGTGTAGAAGTTGCCGATGGCTCCCTTGACGGCTGCGAAAGCTGTTTCGATGGCGGCAATCTTGGCCAATGCCCCCAGTGCCTTTACGAAGTTAAGGCCAATGATAGAGTCGGCTAAAGCCTTGATGTAGGTCAGGCGGATGTATTGCTCGATGGCATTGACGGCAGTCAACAGCAGCTGCTTCCACAGGTTCTTCATGGCATCGTCCTGGGATGTCAGCAAATCACCCAAGGCATCGCCCAAATCCTGGCTGGCAGACGATACGATATTAACGTACATTTCGGCCATCCGTTGCTGCTCCTCGTACTGTTTACGCCGCTCTTTAGTCTCTTGCTCCATTTTATCCTTGGCATCCTTCAGATCGCGCTTCCGCATCTCTTCGCGAATTTTGTTCTTCTCCTCCTCGCTGACGGTAGTATCATCCAGCACCTGCCGGAAGTATTCGTCCTGCAAGCGGCGTAGTTCTTCGTAAAAGTCTTCTTCGCTGGTACGTAGCTGATAGTGTTGCATAGTAGCCGATTCCACGGCAAGCTGGTACTGCTTTTGCAGGCGTGTGGACGTTTGCTTCGAGTTCTCCTCGGATTCTTTCTCTTCCTGCTTGCGAAGATCATCGCGCAACTTTATTTCTATATCAAGAATCTTATCCTTAAGTTGCTGACGTTCTTTTGGTTCCAGCCCAGCAATCTTCAGTTTATCATTGAGTAAGGCCAGTTCTTCTTTTTGCATCTGCTTGTAATACTCAGCTTGCGTCATCTTGTCGTCCTTAAGATACTTCTTCTTGATGGCGGCAATGCGCTCATAATAGGCGGCTTCTGCGGCGGCAAACTTGTCGGGGTCGGTGTCGCTTCCATCGACGGTACTGGTATTAATACGGGTTGCTGTTACGGTCATTTCGGGCAGCTTGTTTTTCTTCTGCACCGGCATCCAGCTGGCGTACTTGCTTTCTATCTTTAACAATTCGCTATTCATATTATATACACTACGAATGAAGTCCTCCATGTCGCTGCTGAATCCGTTGGCGATGGAGTTGCCTCCAAGATATTTGGCTTTGATGGTATGCCATGCCTGACCGAAGGCATCCTGCCACTTCATGCCTGCTGAATAGAATTCGTTCGTAATCTGCTTTACATCGTTGATGGCCATCATGACAAGCTCGTTGCTGCCCAAGCTCTTCACCAAGTCGGTGCGCATCTCTTCGACGGCATCTACCTGTGTTTTGGCGGCTTCGGCGGTAATCTTGCCGATTTCCTCGTTCTTGTACTTCAGGGCAATCTGCGACACGATGGTATCGTTAATGCGCTTGTAGGCATCGTTGATATCGTCCAGGCTGCTCTTCTCGGTCAGCAGATTGGGCAGATAAGTCCCATATTTGTCGTTAATCTGCTGGATGATGTCGCGCCTGTCCTGCGATCCTTCGGTGGTTCTCTTCAGGGCGGAAAACAACCCATCCAAGGCTACCTGTTCGTTGGTCATTTCGCCGTACATTTCCTTCAGGTTCTTGGTGTACTCACTGCTACGGGTGGCTAAGAGATATACTGCTCCAGCGGCGGCTGTGATGAGCGAAACAAGCAATCCGACGGGGTTGGCCTTGATTGCAGTACTGAAAAGTCTCCACGCCTTTGTGGCGGTCGTAATGCGTCCGGTCAGCAGGTTTTTGGCGGCAGCCAGCAACAAGGTGGAGTTTCGTAGCGTTTTGTTCCACATGTTTTGCAGCTTCGATGCGGCGACATCGAGCAGTTTTGCATCCTTCAGTCTGGTTTGCCACAGGGTCGCTACCTTTGTGGCGGCGGTGTATGCTACTACGGGGGCCAGCATGGTAACGAAAGTCATCGCGTACTTCTGCAGCCAATCTATCAGGTTAGGCAGCACCTTCAGTAGATTCGTCGCCAAATTCGTGCTGACCGTGAACGCCGGATTCAGCTTTTCGCCCAGCTCGATGGCGGCCAGCTTCATTTTGTTGCGGGCCTGATCAAGGGCGGCAGCAGCGGTATTACTGTTGATGGCGGCCTGCTCGTAGGCTATGTTGGTGTCGGTGACGGCAGCTGTATATTGCTTCACCTTGTCGATGTTTTGCATAATGACGCTGGCCACGTTGTAACCCTCTTCGCCGAACATGTCCTCGATGGCTTTCGCGCCCATGTTCTTGGCGGCCAAGTTATCCAGTGCCTGATTCAGGCCCACAATTTTCGGGTTGGTCTCGTCGGCGCCCGTCTGCAGTACCAGGAAGAACTTCTTCAGGCCGGTACCCGCCACTTCGTCCTTGATGCCCTTCTCGGCCAGCGTTTCGATAAGACCCACCGTCTGCTCGATGCTGACGTTGGCACTGGGAGGAGGCCCAGCCACACCGGCATTGCGGATGGTGCGTGCCTGACTGGCGATGTTAGCTGCACCTTCTTTGGATCCGGCGGCCAGTACGTTGGCGAAGCGTCCCGCCTGGTCGGCCGCCGCGCCATACTGGTTGAGGGAGAGCGTCAGGGCATCCACCGCCTCGCTGAGCTTGATATCCTTGGCTGCCGCCTGTAAGCGCATGGCTTCTTCGGTGACGGCGGCCAGTGCCTCTTTGTTACCCAGCAATTCGGGTTTGGCGGAGCCTACCAGCATGTAGGCGTCGAGAATCTCAGATGCCGACTGTCGTACACGCAGCCCCTCTTTGGTCATCGTAGTGGAGAGCTGCTTGGCCTGACGGGTAAGCCAGGCGATGCTATCGTCGTCCAGCCCCGTCAGCGCCTTCAATCCGGCCTGCGACTCCTCCAGCTTGTTACGCTCGTCGCGGAAGGAACGCAGGGCAAGGGTTACGCCCGTCAGGAATCCTATGACGGTAACAATAATCCCACCAAAGCGGTTGAATCCATCCACCAATTTGCCTACGCTGATCGTAGATTTCTTCGTATCTTCGGTAACGCCACGGATTTCGTTGCGGTGTTCGCGCAAGATGCCCTTCAGATGCTGAATCTTCTGCATGGTGCGGTTGTATTCTTCGGATCCGATGGTCATTGAATTGAGCTGTTGAGTCAATTGTCGGCATTCCTTCTCAATATGATTCACGTTGTTAATTATCTCCTGACCATCAATGTACAGATAGACACCTCTCTTTTCAGATTTACTCTTAGCCATGTTTCTGAATCTTTAGTTTGTTAAATGTCTCCAGTATTTTCTTGAAAGCCTTATCTCCGTAATATTCACCGGATATATCGGCCAATTCAGTAATGTGCTGATTGATGACCCCGTCTATAAAGTCAACAGGTTTTCGTAAAACAGTAAACGACCCATTTATAAATGGAATCTTATAACCTTGTATTTCTTTATTAGAATATCCTTTTTTGATTAAAGCCTGCCGTATATCTGCACTTCTCCAGGTCCTCTTTTTTCGATTATACAGATTGTAGCCCCTTACCACTACTCCATTGATACGAGTATAACCACGTCCAACGCCATAGTGCACAAATACGCCGTACTGCTTGAACTTGAATGCTATACGGTTAATTTCATCCTCCGTTCCTCCTTCTGCATATCGAGTCTTTTTCTCCAGACTCCTGTTCAGTTCATCGGTTCCTTTGGTTTTGTAAGACAGTATGCTGCGGGACAGACTGATGATCGAGTCCATCCACCCTTCTACATTCTTCCGAAATTCCGGGGCACTGACCAACTTGCTTTTGTTTTCTTCTGCCATAAAAAATGCCGTTAACTTTTCGCAAAGCTAACGGCCTGATGGAAATGGAAAAAGGACATCATTTTCGTGAGTTCACGAAATTGGTCAGGAGTGAAATTTGAAATCGTTGATACGGTTCAGCCATCCTTTGCGGAACACCTGCTGCGAGGGGTCGCGTGCACAAATCTCGTCAATGAAGAGAATGCGATCAGCTTTGATGGCCTCGAACAACTGACGCTGGTTTGCCAGATTGATGCTGGCAATCGTCTGCGGTCCTACGATACCATCCTCCTTAATCTGTAGCAAACGCTGTACTCGCTTGATACCATGAACACCAGATGCCCACAACCAATCAACACAAATATTAGCAATGGACTGGTTGTGAATATAGTCTGCCTGATATCGGTCCCAATAATGTTGCTTGAACACCTGGAATACATCGTCTGGAGTGATCAGACGGAGATCGTCAGCATCGATATCTCCGTCGCCGTCTTTATCGTAACCGCAGCTACGCCAGGTAGTAAGTGTAATACCCATGTTAGTTTTTCCGCCACGGTCGGCCTCGTGATCACTCCAGCCGCCTTCCCATTTGCGGATGATCTGAAAAAGGATTTCTGCTTTTGCCATATTAGAAAATGAGATAACAGATTGAATAAAATAGTGTGATAACTCCAGGTATGAGTAAGAAATCAGCCGCCTTGCTCCAGTCTGGGTACCAAGTTTTCGCTGAAACTGTCGTGAGCAACAGGCAGATGGAAAACGCAGTCAGACAAGCGGCCAGCAGTGCCGGTTCGATGAAAAATGCAAATACGACAAGTGCAACAATTGTCACCAGAGAAAAAAGAACTGTACCACACATTAGTCGTTTCGGCCGATCTCCTTCGTTAAGAAATAGAATGGTTTTTATCATAGTTATAATAAGTTTGATTATATCTAAAAATCAAATTCTAAAAAATCTATATACATAGTAGATAATTCAGAATTATAAATTGAATTTCATATATAATTCAGATTCCAAAAATTCTTCTTTAGTTACAGATGTAAGTTCAGTGGATTTATCA
>CABROZ010000135.1 GCA_902472795.1 uncultured Bacteroides sp.
GACGTCCTCAGACTGCACGCCGCCGCCCACCCCGACCTGCACGCCGACTTCTTCCTGACCGACGAACAACTGCCCGCCAACACCGCCCGCTACACCCTGCAGGACGGCCGGTGCACACAAAAAAAGAGTGCCGGGCAGCCTGTTATCGACTGCCCGGCACTGACCGTAGGCGAACTTACCGAACGCCTTTTCGGACCCTTATGCCCGTATATGAGTCTGATGCTGAACTGACGCCGCGCGTTACAGTCCGCTGAAGCTGACGCCGTCGAACACCAGCGAAGGGATGCGCCACGAACGGTTCAGCATGGCATCGTTGCCCACCTCGACCAGCGAGCTCCACAGTTCCACCATGTTGCCCGTGACGTTCATTTCGTTGACGGGTTGCGTCAGTTTGCCGTTCTCGATCAGGAAACCTTCGATGCCGTACGAGAAGTCGCCCGAGCTGCTGTTGCTGTTTCCGCCGTTCAGTCCCGTCACTAAGATACCGTTCTGTACGTCGGCCACCAGTCCGTTCAGGTCCTTGTTGCCCGGCTCCAGAATCAGCAGCGACGGCGAACTGATGGTAGGCGCCACACCCATCTTCTTGGCGTTGTAGGTATCGATGAAGTAAGTCTTCAGCACGCCCTTGTCAAAGATGAGACGCGGTTCCGTGGCCACGCCTTCCGAGTCGAAGTAGCGGGCACCGTTGGCTCCTATCAGATGGGGTTCGTCCTTCAGCGTCAGCTTCGTGGAGCCTACCTGCTGGTTCAGCTTGTCGAGCAGGAACGAGTTCTTCTGCTGCAACGACGAGCCATAGAGCGCACTGAGCATCGGGCTAAGCAGACTGCCCGAAGTCATGGGGTCCAGCACCATGGTGTATTTGCCCGACTTCGCCTTCCGCTGTCCCAACTTACGCAATACCCGCTCCAGCGCCTTGGAGCCGATGCCGGTCTTCGGCAACTTATCGTAGAAGAGGCTGCTGCCATACCAATAATCTGACGGACGTGCCTCGCCCTCGCCCCGGACGGCTACACTGGCCGAAACCGAGTACCAGGTGCTCTTTTCCTCGCCTTCGAAGCCGTTGCTTATCAGGCGGTAGGCTGCGCTTTCGCCGTCGCTGTAGGAAGTATCGACCGAGATAATCCGCTCGTCCTTGCCCATCACTTCGTCGGCTGCCACACGGGCCAGTTCTACTTTGTCGTCGGGGTTGATGTCGTAGAAGCGGTTGTCGAACAGTTGCAGGTCGGGCTTTCCGCCTTTGTAGTAGCGGCTGGGGTCGGCCAGCACGCGCGACTCGTCGGGCGCTAAGTAGCGTGTCGATTCAATGCCGTTCTTAATGAAGGTTTCCAGTTCTTTCTTGTCCAGCCGGTTGGTAGAGTACGAACCGTAGCGACCATCTACATACAAACTGATGGCCAGTCCGCCTTCCGATGCCTGTTGCAGGCGGTCCATCTTTCCGTTGCGCAGCTCAAACGACGAATTGGAGTTGGCATACAACACCAGTTTGGCTGCCTGGCATCCGTTCTTCAGGGCAAAGTCCATTGCCCATTGTGCCAGTTTCTTATTATTGTCTGTTATCATGTTCTTTATTAATGGTAAATTGTTAATGGTAAATGGTGAATGGTGAATGATTAATGGTAAATGGTTAATGGTAAATGGTTAATGGTAAATGATAACTAATTCTTCATTCCTCATTCTTCATTCTTCATTTTCTTCATTTTCTTCATTTTCTTATTCTCCACCCACCGTCAGTTTGCTGACTAAAGCCGAAGGCATACCGCAAGTGACGGGGCACGACTGTCCGTCCTTGCCGCACGTCCAGGTGCCGTTGTCTATCTTGGCATTGTCGGCCACCATGGTGATGTCGGCCAGTGCTTTGGGGCCGTTGCCGATGATGTTGATGTCCTTGATGGGTTGCGTCAGCTTACCATTCTCGATGAGGTAGCCCGACTTGACGAAGAACGTAAAGTCGCCTGCACCGATCTGCACCTGTCCGTTGGTGAAGTTCTGTGCATAGATGCCCTGCTTGACGGTAGAGATAATGTCTTCTTCGCGCACGTTGCCAGCCTCCATGTACGTGGCACGCATACGGGGGATAGGTGTGCAGCGGAAGGTGTCGCGGCGTCCGTTTCCGGTAGGAGCCACGCCGTAGAACTTGGCGCTGATGCGGTCGTGCATGTAGCTCGTCAGTATGCCTTCCTTCACGATGTAGGTCTTCTGGCCTTCCACACCTTCGTCGTCGAAGTTGACCGAACCGCGGTTGAAGGGGATGGTACCGTCGTCCACCACGTTGATGTGCTCGTTGCACACCTTCTTGCCCAGCTGGTCGCTGAAAATGGACGTCTTCTTACGGTTGAAGTCGGCTTCGAAAGCATGACCGATGGCCTCGTGCAGCAGAATACCCGAACCGCCGGCTCCCATCACCACAGGCATTTCGCCGCCTTTGGGCTTGACGGCCTTGAAGAGGATGGCCGTATTGTCCACCGCTTCGCGAGCCAATGTCTCGACAATGTCGTCGCTCAGGAATTCGAAGCCCTTGCGGTACGAACGCGAGGCAAAGCCATTCTCCATCTGTCCGTTCTCTTCCATGATGCAGACGGCCATGAACGATACCATCGGGCGGTAGTCGTAGTAACTGACGCCCTCGGAGTTGCAGAAAAGCACGTGCGAGGTAGTGTCGCTCAGCGAGGCCTGTACCTTGCGTACACGCGGGTCGAGCGAGAAGATTTTCTCGTTCAGTTTCTCCAGATAAGGGATTTTGGTCTTCAGGCTGACTTCCTCCCAAGGGGAAATCACGGTATAACGGTTCTTGGCGATGGTTTTCTCGGTCAGTCCGACGGGTTTACCAGCCTTACCCGACGTAGCGATGCGGGCAGCTGTACGGGCAGCACGCAGCATTTCGTCGAGCGTCACTCCCTCGACATAGGCATAGCCCGTCTGGTCGCCTGCCAGGACGCGGACACCCATACCGAAGTCGATGTTCGAACCGCAACGGTTCACTTGTCCGTCCATCAGCGTGACGCTGTTGTTGAACGTATGTTCGAAATAAAGGTCGGCATAGTCACCGCCTTTTTCGAGGGCGGCAGCCAGTACTTTCTTCAGATCGGCTTCGGTCACTCCGAAGTGAAGCATCGCTGCAGCCACGGCCGACTTGTCATCGGCTGCCCCAAGTGCCCGGCGCACCGGTTCGGGCATGGCCAGCGAAGGCATTGCCAGTGAACCCAGCACGGCAAGACCTCCTGTACGTAAAAAGTTTCTTCTATCCATATATTTGAGTTTTTGAGTTTATATATTTAGTTGACGAGTTAACGAGGCGTCAGGCAACGAGGAGGAATTACCTGTTCCTTATCAACTAGTCCCTTGTCAACTTATCCCTTGTCAACTTGTCAACTCGTCTACTTGTCAACTTGTCTACTTGTCAACTTGTCTACTTGTCAACTTGTTCCCTACCTATCCCCTACCCCTCCTTCGTCAGCAGGCTTTCCAGCTCTTCGGCGGTGAGGCGCAGGTGGAACTGGCCCTTGTAGGCTACGGAGATGGAGCCGGTCTCTTCGGAGACGATGATGGCGTGCGCGTCGGACACTTGCGAGATGCCCATCGCGGCACGGTGGCGCAAGCCCAGTTCCTTGGGAATGTCTAAGTTGTGAGAGACGGGCAGGATGCAGCCGGCAGCCTTGATGCGCTTCTTGCTGATGACCATGGCGCCGTCGTGCAGGGGGCTGTTCTTGAAGAAGATGTTCTCGATGAGCCGCTGGTTGATGTTGGCGTCGATCACGTCGCCCGTGCGCACTATTTCGTCGAGGGGCATGTTGTGCTCCATCACGATGAGGGCGCCTACCTTCTGCTTGCCCATGCTGATGCAGGCCATCACGATGGGCATGATGTCTTCGTGTTCGAGCTTCTCCTTCTTGCCGCCGGTGAAGAACCGCACCAATGCGCTGGCGTGGCGGTGCGAACCGAGGGTGAGCAGAAAGCGGCGTATCTCTTCCTGAAAGAGGATGATGAGCGCCAGCACACCCACACTGACTAACTTGTCGAAGATGGAGCCGAGCAACTTCATCTCGAGCACCTGCGACACGATGAGCCATATCAGGATGAACACCAGTATGCCCGTAAACACGTTGATCGAGCCGGAAGCTTTCATCAGCTTGTACGTGTAGTACAGCAGGAAGGCTACCAGCAGGATGTCTATAAAGTCTTTTATGCCAAATTCGAAAAACACGGTTGTTGGTTTTATTAGGTTTTACTATATGTTAGTTGACAAGGGGACAAGTTAACGAGACTACGAGGGGACTTGCCTATTACCTTACTAATGTCTTGTTCACTTGTTTTTCTTGTCAACTTGTCAACTTGTTCCCTCGTCAACTTGTCAACTCGTCAACTTGTCAACTTGTCAACTCCTCAACATCTTCTCCACTATCTGCACCGCCTCGACAGCCTGGCGGACGTCGTGCACACGCAGGATGTCGGCTCCCTTCATCAGGCAGAGGGTGTGGAGCACGGTGGTGCCGTTGAGCGCCTCTTGCGGAGTGGTGCCCAGCAGACGATAAATCATCGACTTGCGCGACACGCCCACGAGCAGCGGCAGGCCGAAGAGGCGGAACTCTTCGAGGTGGGCCAACAGCTGGTAGTTGTGGTCGAGCGTCTTGCCAAAGCCGAAACCGGGGTCGAGGATGAGGTCCTTCACGCCCAGTTCGTGCAGCTGCTGCACCTTGCGGGCAAAGTAGAGGAAGACCTCGCGCAACAGGTTGTCGTAACGGGGCTCGTGCTGCATGTTCTGCGGGGTGCCCTGCATGTGCATCATGATGTAGGGCACGTTGAGCCGGGCCACGGTGGAGAACATGTCGGCATCCATCTCGCCCGCGGCGATGTCGTTGATGATGGCCACGCCGTATTCTTCGACACACATGCGGGCCACGTCGGCACGGAAGGTATCGACCGAAATCACGGCATCGGGCACCG
>CABROZ010000136.1 GCA_902472795.1 uncultured Bacteroides sp.
TAACCTTAAATCTAATACTATGAAAAACACATTGCAAAGGTACGGACTTTCCGGAGATTTGCAAATAATCCAAGCAAAAAAGCATGTTTTATAACATGTATTAGCGGCTTTATAGACTTTTTAAATGTTTACAGGCGGTATTCTGCTGCAAAACTCTATTTTTGCACGATCTGTAATAATCCCCTATAGCTATGCGACACGTTATGATTCTTTTTTGCCTGATTGCGTCGGTTGCAGTCGGTTCCTTTGCCCGGTCGGCTTCGGACGGGGGCGAGGTAGTGATATGTGGGAAGGTGCTGAATCGCGACTTCTATCCCAATGAACGCGAATTCCGTTTATCGTTGTCCTATTTCAGCGGTCAGGATGTCAGCTATACGACGCCTTTGCGCGACGATGGCAGTTTCTTCTTCCGTTTTCCTTTGTGCGATGCGCTGTGCGAGGTTTCGCTGGACAATTATGCGCCCCGTCTGTATGTCAGTGCAGGCGACAGCCTTTACCTGCAAATCGACTTCAAAGACTTGCTGCATCCCGTGGTGAAGGGTTCGCGGGCAGCTCTGAATCAGGGCATGCAGCATTTTGTCGGGGAAGGCTATTACTTGCCTGACTATTATTATGCAGAGGATGTTCGTGCCTCCGGCGAGGTATTCGACAAAGCTGTAGAGAAAGAGTATGAGGAGCGGAAACAGAGGCGGGCCGACTTCCTGACCCGCTATTCGCCCTGCGACGAAGTGGCAAGGCTGACGGAGCGTATGTTGTTGGCCGACTACTGTGCCGAGCGTTTCCGATATGCGCGCGAATACTTGCGGCAGATACTTATTGAGAAACGGACGGACTGGAAACAGGAGATGGCTGGTTACGAATCCCTGTTTCCGGAAGTGAATGCGCTGTTGTCCGACGAAGTCATTACGTCGGCTCATTTCCGGTTGCTTTATCATCTGAACTTTTATCTGCAATACCGGCGCTATGCCGTGGGCGATGAGTCTTTTACCGACATGGATTTGGTGGACGAGCAACAGGGCAACATGCTGTCTGGCAGAGATAGAGCCGATGAAGAAGTTGCGTGCGCAGTATCGTACGGACGATATAGTCATAATCAGTATCTGTGGTAGCGGGAAACGTGCCGACTACGAACGGATCTTGCAACGTTTCTCCCTGCGTGACACAGCGATCGAAAGCCTGTTTCTTGAGGACTGGGTGGACAGCAGTAACTGGAGTAAGATACGCAAGCATCTGGGCATCGACGGCATTCCCTATTTTCTGCTGGTGAATAAAGAAGGAGTGATTGTGAATTACGGTTCAATGGTACGGCCCTCCTGGCCTCAGACGACTGTCCAGATTGACCGGCTGATAGCCAAATAAACAGCCCGCACAGCGGATTCACTTCGCGTACGGGCATAAAAAAAGGAGTACCGCTGTACTCCAACCTTTGTTAACCTTAAATCTAATACTATGAAAAACACATTGCAAAGGTACGGACTTTCCGGATATTTGCAAACAATCCAAGTAAAATGATATGTTTTATAACATGTATTAGCGGAATTACAGATTCGTTAAGCCTTTTGGACGTATTCGGCATTGCTGCTCTTCAGCATGGGCATCAGGCGGTAGAGGTTTTTCCGGGTCATGATTTTATGATTGAGAAAGCTGACGATGGAGCCCGTCAGGCAGGCGGCAATCAGCGAACCTTCGCGTACACCTTCGATGGTTTGTGTGAAGGCAAGCGATGTCAGTACGGCCAGTGTCACCAGTGTGATGTCGAAATAAACTTTGGTGCGACCGAATTCGCGGTTATAACGCGAAGATGCATACTTCACGAAAGCTTCGGCACTCATCATGGCTACACGCGGTTTCAGTTCGAGCACTACACCGATTGCCTGGATGATACATCCAATGAGCAGCAAAGCAATGGAGGCTGCGTAGTTCACCGGTTGTACGTTCGAAGCCAATATCATATTGAAGTCGATAAAGGCCGAGAATATGAACGAGAAAGGTATTTGCAGGAGTATCTCCATAGTGTCCTGTCGGCTACCACGGCCGCGTATCAGCCAGAACTGACCGATGATGAGCAACATGTTGATGATGAACGTGCAGGTTCCCAATGTGAGTGGTGTGTTCAGGCTCATCACGTAGTTGATGCTCGAAATGGGAGTAGTGCCCAAAGCCGAACGGACAATGAGTACCACGCCTGCAGACAGGAAATACAATCCCAATACAAAAACTAAATACCTCTTGATAATACTTTTCATTTCCATCTTTTTACCTGTTTCCTAATTATATTCAAATACTTGTTTTTCCGGCGGCAAAGTTCGTGTTTTTCCATAGCACGGATATTATCCGATACAATATTATTTTTGCCGATTACGAAACAAATGCTAACTTTGTAGCATATATATTGGATTAAAATGGTAAAATCGTGTATATTCGACAATGCAGGGATGCTGAAAAGACATCCGGAGATTCCTCATTACAAAGAAGATGTTGTATGTTTCGAAAGCGTGTACGGCGACCGTAACTATCCTGAAGGCGAAGCCTATTTCAACCGCGAACTTTACCTGATATTCATTCTCGAAGGGCGTTCGGAGATTCTGCTCAATGGCGAGCACATTGTGATGGAAGCCGGAACCCTGCTGATACATGGGGCTAATTTCCTGACCGACCATTTGTTCTCTTCGGAAGATATCCGTTTCATTACGCTTTCCATTTCGAAAACGATGTTTACCAACGACTCCTATCTGACGCAGATAACGGCTATGGTACTGGCTACAATGAGGCAGAGCAGACGATATACTATTAGGCTGACCGATGAGGAGGCGCTGGCAGTGCGCAACCAGTTGGAGTTTCTGATGCAACTGTTGGGCTCCGATCACAAATTCCTTTTCCGCCGTGTGCAGGCGGTATGTAATGCCCTGTTTCTCGACATAGCCGACTATCTGTCGCGCAAGACGCTGATACGCAAACATGTCAGTCCTAAAGACCATGTATTGCAGGAGTTTTACGCATTGGTTACCCGTCATTTTCGCGAAGAGCATTTTGTGGCTTTCTATGCCCGCGAACTGGCCATCAGCGAGCAATACCTGTCACGTATCGTAAAGAGTGGGACAGGAAAGACGGTGAATACCATTATCAGCGAGCTGTTGCTGATGGAGGCACGTATGCTGTTGGGCAACCGAAGACTGACGGTCACCGATGTCTCTGCAAAGCTGAACTTCAGCGATACATCGGCATTCTGCAAGTTTTTCAGGCGTTGTTCGGGCGAGACTCCCTTAGGATTTCGCAAGAAGTTGTGGCGGCAGATGGATGGTACGCCCGTTGCCGAAGGGAACAAGTAGCGGAAACGCTTGTTAGCGTACGGGCATAAAAAAAGGAGTACCGCTGTACTCCAACCTTTGTTAACCTTAAATCTAATACTATGAAAAACACATTGCAAAGGTACGGACTTTTGGGATACTAGCAAATAAAACAAATAAAAAAGTGTGTTTTATAACATGTTTTATGAGTTTAGACCTATTTGTTAAGGGTTGCTAAGGATTTGAATGCTCTCCGTAGCTCTTTTCTAAAAAAGAGGTATCTTTGCAGAGGTTGTCGGAACGCCTGGCAAAGCAGGTGGTGCTGAAACGTTTGATCATGTATCCGGCACTTGAATCGTTCAACAAATGGAAAATTCTAAAAGACATAGCATGCAAGAAGATATTGTCCTCACTCCGATGATGAAACAGTTCCTCGACCTGAAGGCGAAGCATCCCGATGCCGTGATGCTGTTTCGTTGCGGAGACTTCTACGAGACTTATTCGACCGATGCCATCGTTGCCTCGGAAATATTGGGTATTACGCTGACCAAGCGTGCCAATGGCAAAGGGAAGACCATCGAAATGGCCGGATTCCCCCATCATGCGCTCGATACTTATTTGCCCAAGCTGATTCGTGCCGGCAAGCGGGTGGCGATTTGCGACCAGTTGGAGGACCCGAAACTGACCAAGAAGTTAGTGAAGCGGGGAATCACGGAGCTGGTGACACCGGGCGTGTCGATCAACGACAATGTGCTGAATTATCGAGAGAACAATTTCCTTGCTGCCGTACATTTCGGAAAAGGTGCCTGCGGCGTAGCCTTTTTGGATATTTCGACCGGAGAGTTCCTTACGGCCGAAGGTCCTTTCGACTATGTGGACAAGTTGCTGAACAATTTCGCCCCCAAAGAAGTGTTGTTCGAACGGGGCAAGCGCGGCATGTTCGAAGGGAATTTCGGCAACAAGTTCTTCACGTTCGAATTGGACGACTGGGTATTTACCGAAACAACCGCCCGTGAGAAGTTGCTGAAGCACTTCGAGGTGAAGAACCTGAAAGGTTTCGGCGTGGAGCATCTGAAGAATGGCATTATTGCTTCGGGAGCCATCCTGCAATACCTCATCATGACGCAACACACACAGATTGCCCACATTACTTCGCTGGCGCGGATCGAAGAGGACAAGTATGTCCGTCTGGACAAGTTTACGGTTCGAAGCCTGGAGCTGATGGGCTCGATGAACGATGGAGGAAGCAGCCTGCTGAGCGTGATCGACAAGACCATCAGCCCGATGGGAGCCCGCCTGATGAGACGCTGGTTGGTATTTCCGTTGAAGGACGTGCAACCTATCAACGACCGTCTGAACGTGGTAGAGTACTTCTTCCGTCACCCCGACTTCAAGGAACTGATTGAAGAACAGCTTCACCTGATCGGCGACTTGGAGCGCATTATCTCCAAAGTAGCCGTCGGTCGTGTCTCTCCGCGTGAAGTGGTAGCATTGAAAGTGGCTTTGCAGGCCATTGAGCCTATCAAAACGGCTT
>CABROZ010000137.1 GCA_902472795.1 uncultured Bacteroides sp.
TAAACCTATAGTAGTAATCTGGCAAAATGGAGTCAACCTATTTCAGGACAACACAATAGTCTATCTTCTTACCCTCAAGGAACAAACGCAAATCAAAACCATACACACCGGTGTTTTCCATCCCGACTACAAGTTGAGAACAGGAGATGTGTTTACTACGACACCATGACAAGAGGTCTTTATATCCTTCCTCATTGTTAGAGAATTTACGGTAATTCGTTTCATCTGAATGTTTCTTTTGGGAATTATAAAGCACTACATCCAATGTTTTTTTAGAGATATCAATGCCGATAAACCATTTCTTTTCCATATTTTTGCACCATTAATATTTATAGGTTAACCATAAGTTGAACTCTCTAAATCCTTTATTAGGCCATCGACCTACAATTCTACTTGGGACGGTTCAACTGAAAAGAAAAGGAGGACTAATTCCGCGTATAGGGCTTCAGCCTAGACGAAACGTTAGGTCACCTCCTTTTTTTGGTTAACTTTTATTCACTACAAAGATAATATTTCAGCCTTTATTATTTATGGTGCAAATCTAAAGGACGGAACGGGGCTGAAGGAAGATGCTGTCGCGCAACGAATCGAGCAACGCCATCGCACTGTCGGGTTGGGTGTTGGCCAGCAAGGCCACCCGCTGCAAGGCAGGCAAGCCGTCGTTCCGCCTGCCACACGAGACGATGGCAAGCAACAGGAGAGGGAAGAAAAGCAACAGTGTGCGAAGTGTACGCATGTAAAAACAGATTTCAGATTTTTAAGTTTCCGGTTCCTCAGCTCACTTCTCCAACAGCTTCCTCAACTCGGCCACACCTTCCGAAGCCCCCTTACGGATGACATGAATCGGCCTTGAGCTGTGCGTGTCCACCGGCTTGGGATCGATGAGATAGACTTCCGCCTCGCGGGGCACATAGTGCAGCAGACCGGCTGCCGGATAAACGTTCAGCGAAGTGCCGATGATGACGAAGATGTCTGCCTTCTGCACGTATTCGATGGCGGTTTCAATCTCGGGCACCGCCTCGCCGAACCACACGATGAAGGGACGCAACTGGCTGCCGTCGCCCGCCTTGTCGCCCAAGTGCACCTCGTATTCGGAAGGCTTCAACTCCTTGATGAAGTGCGGATTGTAGGGGTCGCGACTGGAGCAGACCTTGGTCAGCTCGCCGTGCAGGTGAATGACGTGCGTGCTGCCTGCGCGTTCGTGCAGGTTATCAATGTTCTGCGTCACTACGGTGACGTTGAAGTCTTTCTCCAAAGCCGCCACTCCCCGATGTCCTTCGTTGGGCTCCACTTCGAGCAACTGACGGCGGCGCTCGTTGTAGAAGTTGATGACCAGTTCGGGATTGCGCGCATAGCCTTCGGGCGTAGCCACCTGCTCCACCGGATAACGGTCCCACAACCCGCCCGCATCGCGGAACGTACTGATACCACTCTCGGCACTCATGCCTGCACCCGACAAAACAACCAGATTCTTCATAACTTGTTCCTTTCTCTTTTTTATATGGTTTGACTGATTCGTACGGACAAAAATAAACGTTCTCGGGCAAAATAACTATCTTTTTCCGGGTTTTCGCACTTCTTTCGGACAAAACCGGGAAGGAACAACGCCCAAAATCGAACGCATCATTGTATAAAATAAGAAAAATTAAATAACCAAACAAGCTATCATTCAAATAAAAGGCGTACTTTTGCCACTCATTCATTTGCAACGGGCAGATAATCAGTGCTGCCCTACCAACGAAAAAACGACTTATGGACAAATTCAGTTATGCAATCGGCCTTGGAATAGGTCAGAACTTATGGAGCATGGGTGCCAGAGGCATCGTAGTAGAAGACTTCGCACAGGCCATCAAAGATGTACTGGAAGGCAACCAGACAGCCATCACTCATACGGAAGCACGCGACATCGTGAACAAGTATTTCGAGGAAATGGAACAGAAGATGAACGCGGCAAACATCGAAGCCGGAAAGAAATTCCTGGAAGAGAACGGCAAACGCCCCGGCGTAGTCACACTGCCCAGCGGCCTGCAATACGAGGTCATCAAGGAAGGCAACGTAGGCCACTATGCCAAAGCCACCGACCAGGTGCAATGCCACTACGAAGGCACGCTGATAGACGGAACCCTGTTCGACAGCTCCATCAAGCGCGGACAGCCCGCTACGTTCGGCGTCAACCAGGTGATACCCGGATGGGTGGAAGCCCTGCAGCTGATGCCCGAAGGCGCCAAGTGGAAACTCTACATCCCCAGCGAACTGGCCTATGGCGCACAGGGAGCCGGCGAAATGATTCCACCGCACAGCACACTGGTATTCGACGTAGAATTATTGAAAATCTTATCCAAATAAAAAACTTAAAAGCAAAATGAAAAAAGTATCAATTGTCATGGCTCTGGCAGTAGCCGCCGGTTTGGCATCTTGTACTGCACAAAGTCCGAAAGGAAACATCAAGACGGACATCGACTCATTGTCTTATGCCATCGGTATGGCACGTACCGAAGGTCTGGAACAATATCTGGCACAACAAGGCATCGACTCAACTCAAATGACTACCTTCCTGAAAGGTTTCAACGAAGGTGCTAAAAAGATCAGCCAGGAAGACGTAGCTTACATGGCCGGTCTGCAGATTGGCCAGATGGTCAGCAAGCAATGGGTAGAAGGCTTCAACCGCCAGATTTTCGGCGAAGACTCTACACAGACACTGAGCCGCGAAAACCTGCTGGCAGGTTTCGTTGCCGGAGTTGTAGGCAAGGGCGGAGCTATGGAAATGACTCAGGCTCAGGACTACATGCGTACGAAGATGGACGTCATCCGAGAGAAAGCCATTGAAAAGAAATATGCCGACAACAAGGCTGCCGGCGAAAAGTTCCTGGCCGAAAACAAGACCAAGGAAGGCGTGATAACCACCGAAAGCGGTCTGCAATACAAGATCATCACCAAGGGTACAGGTGCCATCCCGGCCGATACCAGCAAGGTGAAGGTGAACTACAAAGGTACCCTGATCGACGGAACAGAGTTCGACAGCTCGTACAAGCGCAAAGACAAAGACGGCAAGTCGCAACCCGCTACTTTCCGCGCCAACCAGGTAATCAAAGGCTGGACCGAAGCGCTGACCATGATGCCTGTAGGTTCGAAGTGGGAACTCTACATCCCCTGCGACCTGGCTTACGGTTCGAGAGAGACCGGCGGACAGATCAAACCGTTCTCTACACTGATCTTCGAAGTAGAACTGGTAGGTATCGAGAACGACAAGAAGTAGTCATAAGATAGCGTTTCCTATCAGAACGTTATTCCGGGCGGATAAGACAGATGCACAGAAAATGGCCTGTCTTATCCGCTTTTTCTTTTATTTCCTGCAATTTTCCTTTCCATTTTATAGAGAAATTAAAATAAAGTCCTATATTTGCTTACTATTTGATAAAAACAAGGACTTTACTAATTTACTATTATGGAAAAAATAGACAATCTTGACCGGCAGATTCTGGAAATCATTTCCCAGAACGCCCGTATTCCTTTCAAGGATGTAGCCGCCGAATGCGGCGTATCGCGTGCTGCCATTCACCAGCGTGTGCAGCGTCTGATTGATCTCGGTGTCATCGTAGGTTCGGGTTATCACGTCAACCCCAAATCCCTCGGATACAGAACCTGCACGTATGTGGGTATCAAGTTAGAGAAGGGCTCCATGTACAAGACCGTAGTGGCACAGCTGGAAAAGATTCCCGAAATAGTGGAATGTCACTTCACTACCGGCCCGTACACCATGCTGACCAAAGTATATGCCCGCGACAACGAGCACCTGATGGACCTGCTGAACAACAAAATGCAGGAAATACCCGGCGTGACCGCCACCGAAACACTGATTTCGCTGGAGCAGAGCATCAAAAAGGAAATTCCTATCTGTCCGGAGAAATAAGTCATGGAATTTCTGAACACATACCACCTTGCAGGATTATTCATCGGCATCTGCACGTTCCTCATCATCGGCCTGTTCCACCCCATCGTGGTCAAAGCCGAATATTACTGGGGCACCGGATGCTGGTGGATATTCCTGCTGCTGGGCATCGCAGGAACAGTTGCTTCGATCTGCATCGACAACATTCTGCTGTCGGCCCTGTTGGGTGTCTTCGCCTTCTCGTCGTTCTGGACCATCAAGGAGGTTTTCGAACAGGAAGAACGTGTGAAGAAAGGCTGGTTCCCCAAGAACCCGAAACGTACCTATAAGTTCTGACGAACACGTTTCCTCCCTCCGCCACTTTCGTTCATGTAACATCGACTTTCACTTAGGTAACATCGCCGCACTCATCGGTGGGGATGTTCCCGCTTGTCACTTTGCCCTCATCGCAACATACAGGTTTCGGAAGTTTCAGGGTGAAGTTTCAACGCAATCGTCTTATTATAAGCAATTTGCGGTGAAACGTGACGCAAGGACGCACCCGCCGCATTCCAATTGTGAAACTGCCGTGAAACGTCATCTTTCACCACATCTGCCTACGTATCAGCATGCAAAGGGCGCCGGTGAAGGCGTGAAGGATAATTCCGCAAAAACAGTATCATTGCGGGTGTAAAGAGGCACTTTACAGCCGTAAAGTGGCACATGGCGACTGTAAACAGGCTCACGAGAAGTACCTGCATGGTTCACGAAGAACACTTGCACGGCTCGCGAGAGACACTTGTACGGCTCACGAGAGACACTTGCACGGCTCACGAGGGACACTTGCACGGCTCACGAGGGACACTTGCACGGCTCACGAGGGACACTTGCAC
>CABROZ010000138.1 GCA_902472795.1 uncultured Bacteroides sp.
CCGAGCCGTGCAAGTGTCTCTCGCGAGCCGTGCAAGCGTCGCTCAAAGTATCAGTAACGCAATGCAGGCACATGCCTCGGCATCGGCCAAGGCATGATGGTGCCGGGTCAGGTCGTAACCGCAACGAGCCGCCACGGTTTGCAACTGGTGATTGGGAAGTTCCTTACCGAACACACGGCGCGAAGCGCGGCAAGTGCAGTGAAACGTATAGCCGGGATAGTCTATGCCGTATGCCTGGAAAACGGCTTTCAGGCAACCTTCGTCGAAAGGACTGTTGTGCGCCACCAAAGGCAAGTCGCCGATAAGCGGCGCAGCCTCCTTCCACACGTCGGGGAAAGGAGCGGCAGCGGCGGTGTCTTCCCGCGTCAGGCCGTGCACCTGTGTATTCCAATAGCTGTAGAAATTGGGGTAAGGACGGATCAGACGGTAGAAGCGGTCGGTCACCCGCCCGTCGCGGACAACAACCAGCCCCACACTGCACACGCTGGAACGGTTGCCGTTGGCCGTCTCGAAATCGATGGCTGCGAAATCTTTCATCGGAATTTATATCAATCTTTTAAGGGAAATATCCACGTGACTCATCCTATGTTTCTGTCAACCGTTGACACTCAACACGAAACCCAAGTCCGGCTCACCTTCCGTGAATAGACAGGGAATCTGAAAATCGATGAAGCCAAACTTGGGTTGCATGTTGCGAGGCGTTGCGGATTACTCGTCGCGACGGCCTCCCATGAATAGCATAATGTAGTAAAACAGCGTTGCCAACGAGCCCAAAGCCGCCACCACATAAGTGTAAGCGGCGGAGCGGAGAGCGTCTTCGGCCTTGCTGTGATTGTAGGCATTGGTGATGCCACTGGCGCTCAGCCATACCAAGGCACGCTTGCTGGCATTGATCTCGACCGGCAAGGTGATGAAGCTGAACAGCGTGGTCGTGGCAAACAGAATGATGCCAATCAGCAGCAATTGCGGAAAAGAATGAAGCATCAGAATACCTGCCAGTATCACCCACGTCATGATGCTGGAAGCAAACGAAACCACCGGCACCAACTTGCTGCGCATCGTAAGCGGAGCATAGGCACGGGCGTGCTGCAAGGCATGACCGCACTCGTGGGCAGCCACGGCGGCAGCCATGATGCTGTTGCTGCTATATACGCTTTCACTCAGGTTCACGGTTTTGTTGGCCGGATTGTAGTGGTCGGTCAGATGTCCCGGTGTATGAGTCACCTGCACGTCGTAGATGCCGTTGTCGTTGAGCATCTTACGCGCTACATCGGCTCCGGTCATGCCGTTGTTAGTCGGTATCTGCGAATACTTTTTGAACTTGCTTTGCAGGTTCATCTGCACAATCCAGCTCACCACAGCTACGCCGATAAATATAATCCATTGCATTCCTATCATTCCTGTTCCCATACTGTTTTTCTTTACTTTAAATTAATAATCGAATTTGTCTTTTCAAATATCAGAACAAATTGTTTGCCAAATATAACGGAAGATTGGCAGGATGCCGCAAGAATTAACACAGATTATAGATTTTTCCTGCACGATTCTCCATCGGTCGCCTCGGGGACAGACAGGAAACGGATGATGCTTCGGCTGGGCAGACAGACTTGCGGCCGACAACAAATGTACAGTAGTCGAATACAATAATACACTATTTATCAACAGATTGCATGCAGAACATGTACATCGGAATTTGCTGCTTTTCACCCTGCAAACCGTTATCTTTGCAAACCAAAAGCCGGACTGACCGGAAACCAAGAACCATTGAGATGAAATCATGACAACGAAACTTTTCCTCACCGCCCTCTTATCGCTGCTTGCCTTCCTCCAGCTCAAGGCCGATGCCGGAACAGGCTACGCGCATGACACGACTGACAGCATCGCCCCTCCCCCGCCCGCCAAACGCCAAGGAGCCTTCGCCCGGAACTTCTCGTACATGGGCATTCCGCTGATTGCCTCGGGCATCATCGTGAAGGAACAGAACACGCACTTCCGCACCCTGCGCAACCGGTTCGAACCCAACTTCCACAAACGCTACGACGACTATACGCAATACGTGCCACTGGCCGCCACATGGGGACTGAAACTGGCCGGCGTGGAAAACCGAAGCTCGTGGAAAGAACTGGCTGTGAGCAACGCATTCTCGGCCGCCCTGATGGCCGGAGCGGTCAACACCCTGAAATATACCGTCAAGGAAAGAAGACCCGACAACTCGACACGCAACTCCTTCCCCTCGGGACACACGGCCACCGCCTTCATGTGCGCCACCATCCTGCACAAAGAATACGGCATGAAGAGCCCCTGGTACAGCATCGGCGGCTACACGCTGGCCGGACTGACCGGCATCACCCGACAGCTGAACAACCGCCACTGGATAGGCGACGTACTGGTAGGAGCCGGAATCGGAATGATTGCGACCGACTTAGGTTACTTCTTCAGCGACCTGATATTCAAGCCTCAGCACACGCCCCGCAGTGCTGCGGCAGACCTCGGACGGTACGATCCGCCCTCCTTCCTCGCCTTCAACATGGGGGTAGCCATCGGTCCTCCGCACCTGAAGACCGCCGAACTGTACGACACGGAGATGGGAACACCGCTGGGCATGAAGCTGCACACCGGTGCCAGTACGGTGGTCAGTGCCGAAGGAGCCTACTTTCTGAACGCCTACATCGGCATAGGCGGACGGCTGAAAGTATCGACCACTCCGCTCATAGTCGAAATCCCTGCCGAGAACATGAACCGATTCGACATGGACAACGACCGGCAGGAAGGCGCACCGGTGAACATGTTTCTGCTGAACGGACTGGAATCGGACCACTTAGGCATGTTCGACGTGGACTTAGGCCTCTACCTCTCCTATCCCCTCAGTCCGCAGTTCCAGATCGGGACCAAGCTGCTGGCCGGGCGAAGGCTGACCGCCAACTTCGACCTGCAATCGGTGTGCCGCATCAATCCGCAGATATTCGACCGCACACGGGTGGACGAAGCGACCTACAACCGGTTCTATCGGGAAGACGTGGATTACTACATGCAACAGGAAGGCCTGTCGCGACAGGAACTGCTGAACGAAGAATTCGTGGACGACGACTTCCTGAAGATAAGAAGAAGCAGTTCCTTCAAGATGGGGACGGGACTGTGGCTGACCTACCGCTACAAGGATGATGCGGCCCTGCGCCTGTTTGCCGACTACGACTATGCCGCTCCCCGCCTGACGTACGACCTGAAAAACTCGTGGACCGACAGCGAAGGAAACAGAGACGTACAAACATACAGCCGGCGCACCAGCATGCACAACATCACACTGGGCGCCGCCATTGCATTTGTTTTCTGAGTCACCGGCCTCCGGCTCACTAACCGAGCACCAATTCGACCACCTTGTCGGTTTCGGTCGGCACTTCATCAAGCAGCAGGGTGATGCCGCCTTCCACCCGCTTGAACTTCAGCGATTGACGGGTGACGAAGTCGAGTGCCTGCTTCACCTGCTTGCCCTCCAGCGGCAGGAAGAGTGCCTTGTCGGGCAGGTTCAGGATGTGCACAAACAGGCGGTTCCCCTTCTGTGTCGTCACTCCCCAGTCGTGCGGAGCGATGCATCCGCCACGCGTGCCGTAAATGGTTTCGCCATAGGTCTGCATCCATTCGCCTACCTCCTTCAGGCGTTGCACCGCCACTTCGGGCAGACAGCCGTCGGGTTGGGGGCCGATGTTCATCAGCAGGTTGGCATCCTTGCCTGCAGCCTTCACCAAGTAGTGAATCAGGGTCTTGGCCGACTTGTAGTTCTGGTCGGTAATCTTATATCCCCACATGCCGTTCATGGTTTCGCAAGTCTCCAACGGCAGGCTGCTGATGTCCTGTCCCGAAAGTCCGGCCTTGTTTTCGCCCGGCAGGTCGCGCTCGAAGATCTGGATATCTTCACCCTCGAAAGGCACCTGATGGTGGTTGTTGCCAACAAGGCAGGCAGGCTGCAACTTGTGGATAAGCTCATACTGTCCGGGGAGCTGCCAGTCGAAGTCGGGATTCTGATCCTGGTCCCACCAGCCGTCGAACCAGATGGCTCCTATCGGACCGTAGTTGGTAAGCAGCTCGGTCAGCTGGTTGTTCATGAACTGATAATAGGCAGGCCAGTTGCCTTTGGCGTCGGGGCGTCCTGTCCCGCGGCCGGTACGTCCCCACGGATAATCCTCGCGATACCAGTCGAGGTGCGAATAATACAGGTGCAGACGGATGCCCTGCTTGTGGCATTCGTTGGCCAGCTCCTTCAGGATGTCGCGCTTGAAGGGAGTGGCATCGACTACGTTGTAATCGGAGTACCGGGTATGAAACATGGAGAATCCTTCGTGATGGCGGCTGGTGAAGCAGATATACTTGGCACCCGATGCCTTGATGGCGGCCACCCATTCGGCGGCATTGAAGCGGGATGGGTAGAAACCTCCCGCCAGCTTGGCATACTCTTTATAGTTCAGGTTGTTGTTGGTCATGGTCCACTCGCCCGTAGCCAGCATGGCGTACAGTCCCCAATGCAGGAAGATGCCAAAACGGGCATCGCGAAACTCCTGACGCGATTTCAGATTCTCCTCAGTAGGAACATAGTGCTGTGCACGCAGAGGCAGCAAAAAACTACTGCATAACAAGGTCAAAGCCAAAAGATATGTTTTCATGATAAAAAATGATATAAGAAACTGTTTTGAATTGATTCAAGAATAATGTTACAGTCTCCTTAAAATTTGAA
>CABROZ010000139.1 GCA_902472795.1 uncultured Bacteroides sp.
GCCACACTTGCACGGAACAAACGTCCTACAGCCGATGCCTAAACGGCTGACATTCAGACTCAGTATTTGTAGAAATTTTGCTCTGAAAATAAGATTCGTACAGGGCGGCAGATTGTTTCTCAACTCTCTGCCGCCTTGTTTTTTCTGTCCGTCGGCCGCACGAAGGTGGTTTCTTATCGCAATTATTCCCGATAATTCTGTATATTTGCCACGCAATGATGCCGAGCATCTCCAGGGCAGGGGCGGTTGCCCGCACAGCTGCTTTCGGAACGGACGGCATCGGGACAGTATATATATAAAAAGGTATAGAGAAATGGCAATGAAAGAATTTGTAATTTCCGAAGCACAGGTAGAGACGGCCGTGCTGGTGGGACTCATTACGAAGACGCAGGACGAGCGCAAGACCAATGAGTACCTCGACGAACTGGCCTTCCTGGCTGAGACAGCCGGGGCGGAAGTCGTAAAGCGGTTCACGCAGAAGCTGGACCAGGCCAACTCGGTGACCTACATCGGAAAAGGTAAACTGGACGAAATCAAACAATACATCCACGACGAGGAAGAGGCAGAGAGAGAGGTCGGGATGGTTATCTTCGACGACGAACTGTCGGCCAAGCAGATACGCAACATCGAAAGCGAACTGAAGGTGAAGATACTGGACCGTACGTCGCTCATCCTCGACATCTTCGCCATGCGTGCACAGACGGCCAATGCCAAGACGCAGGTCGAGCTGGCACAGTACAAATACATGTTACCCCGCCTGCAACGCTTGTGGACGCACCTCGAACGTCAGGGAGGTGGCTCGGGAGCCGGAGGAGGAAAAGGTTCCGTAGGACTTCGTGGACCGGGTGAAACGCAGCTCGAAATGGACCGACGTATCATCCTGAACCGTATGTCGCTGCTCAAGGAACGCCTGGCTGAGATTGACAAGCAGAAGGCCACGCAGCGCAAGAACCGCGGACGCCTGATCCGTGTGGCGTTGGTGGGTTATACCAACGTGGGGAAGTCCACGCTGATGAACCTTTTGGCTAAGAGCGAGGTATTTGCCGAAAACAAACTTTTTGCCACGCTCGACACGACGGTGCGCAAGGTCATCATCGACAACCTGCCGTTCCTGCTGAGCGACACCGTCGGCTTCATCCGCAAGTTGCCTACCGACTTGGTCGATTCGTTCAAGTCCACACTGGACGAGGTGCGCGAAGCCGACTTGCTGCTGCACGTGGTGGACATCTCGCACCCCGACTTTGAGGAACAGATCGAGGTCGTGAACAAGACGCTGGCCGACATAGGTGCGGCAGGCAAACCCATGATACTGGTATTTAACAAGATAGATGCCTACACCTACATCCGGAAGGACGAGGACGACCTGACTCCCCGCACCAAGGCGAACTGGACGCTGGAGGAACTGATGCGTACCTGGATGGCCAAGATGGAGGACAACTGCCTGTTCATTTCGGCTCGCGAACGTACCAACCTCGAGCAGCTGAAGGAGGTGGTTTATAAGCGTGTAAAGGAACTGCATGTGCAGAAGTATCCGTACAACGATTTCCTTTACCAGAATTACGACGAGAACGGAGAAGCATAACTATACGGCTTTGTTCCGGCTCTGGCGGACGGAAACAGACTGAATCTCTATGAAACGTAAGCGGACGCAGCCCGGACAGGGTGGCTTCTGCTTGCGTTTCATGTGTTTTCGGGGAGTCCTGAAACAAGGATAGAACAAACTGAATGAGATAACGAAGGTGTACTAAAATGAGAGGCTATGGACTTCTTGTTATGGATTACGTGGAAAAACACGGAAATCAAAATAATCTGTGAATTTCCGTGTAATCCGTGCCTGAAGAAAGCATTTCCTTCATAGGGCACACCTGCATAAACCATGAATATTGAATGAAGGAGTATAGAAAACTGACCGAAGACGAGGTGCTTCGGCTTAAGAGCCAGTCCTGTCTGGCCGATGATTGGGAGAAAGTAAGTGTGTCGGAAGACTTTTCGACCGAGTTCGTACACCATACCCGCTTTTCGGGCGAGGTACGTCTGGGTGCATTCCAGACCGAATTCACCTTGGCGGGTGGCATTCGCAAGCACTCGGGACTGCGCCACGTGACACTGCACAACGTCACCGTGGGCGATAACTGTTGCATCGAGAACGTGCAGAACTACATTGCCAACTACGAGATAGGGCACGACACGTTCATCGAAAACGTGGACATCATCCTTGTCGATGGCCTTTCGCGTTTCGGAAATGGGGTCGAGGTATCGGTGCTCAACGAGACCGGCGGCCGTGAGGTGCTTATCAACGACAAGCTGTCGGCACATCTGGCCTATATCATGGCCCTGTATCGCCACCGTCCCGAACTCATTGCCCGGCTGAAGGAGATAACCGACTTCTATGCCAGCAAGCACGCTTCTGCCACGGGTACGATAGGCGACCATGTGACGATTATGAACACAGGTTCCATCAAGAACGTGCGTATTGGTAGCCATGCCCGCATTACCGGTGCCTGTCGCCTCTCCAATGGCAGCATCAACAGCAACGAGGCTGCTCCGGTGCACATCGGCGACGGGGTTATCTGCGACGACTTCATCATCTCCAGCGGCTCGCACGTTGACGACGGAGTGATGCTGACCCGCTGTTTCGTGGGGCAGGCCTGCAAGTTGGGGCATAACTATTCGGCCAGCGATTCGCTGTTCTTCAGCAACTGTCAGGGCGAGAATGGTGAGGCATGCGCCATCTTTGCCGGACCGTTCACCGTGACGCACCACAAGTCAACGTTGCTCATTGCCGGTATGTTCTCGTTCATGAATGCCGGTTCGGGCTCTAACCAGAGTAATCACATGTATAAGCTCGGCCCCATCCATCAGGGTACGCTGGAGCGCGGTGCCAAGACTACATCGGACTCTTACATCCTGTGGCCTGCCCGCGTGGGTGCCTTCTCGCTCGTCATGGGTCGCCACGTCAACCATTCGGATACGTCCAACCTGCCCTTCTCGTACCTCATCGAGCAGAACAACACTACGTATCTGGTTCCGGGCGTCAACCTGCGCAGTGTCGGTACGATTCGTGATGCACAGAAGTGGCCCAAGCGCGACGGCCGCAAAGACCCCAACAAGCTGGACTTCATCAACTACAACCTGCTCAGCCCTTACACCGTGCAGAAGATGTTCAAGGGTCGCGAGACGCTGCTCAACCTGCGTCATGCCAGCGGTGAACTGTCCGACATCTATTCCTTCCACAGCGCCAAGGTACGCAACTCGTCGCTGGCCAAGGGCATCAAGTTCTACGAGATTGCCATCCACAAGTTCCTCGGCAACTCGGTCATCAAGCGGCTCGAAGGCATTGACTTCCGCAACGACGACGAGATCCGTGCCCGCCTCCGTCCCGATACGGCCATCGGCAGTGGCGAGTGGGTGGATATCTCGGGACTGATAGCGCCGAAGAGCGAAGTCGATGCGCTGATAGATGCCGTCGAGTCAGGTCGCATCAACAAGTTGAAGGAAATCAATGCGGAGTTTGGTCGGATGCACCTCAACTATTACACGTACGAGTGGACGTGGGCTTACGAGAAGCTGGAAGAGTTTTACGGCGTGAAGCCCGAAGCCATGACGGCTGCCGACATCATCCGCATCGTCGAGAAGTGGAAAGAGTCTGTCATCGGCCTCGACCGCATGGTTTATGAGGATGCCAAGAAGGAGTTCTCCATGGCCTCCATGACCGGTTTCGGTGCCGACGGTTCGCGCCTGGAGAAGGAAATGGACTTCGAGCAGGTGCGCGGCGACTTCGAGAGCAATCCTTTTGTCACTGCCGTGCTGAAGCACATCGAGGTGAAGAGCGCGTTGGGTGACGAATTGATAGGAAGAATGAAGAAGGTGGAGAATAAATAGGCTTGTACAGGTGTGAACAAATAAGCTGTGCTTTGTGTAGAGACGCAAAATTTTGCGTCTCTACCGTTTGTTGGTGTATCTGTAACAGGATGATAAGCGTTTGTTATGGATTGATGTAGATTGCATCGCGTTCAATGTTTTGACGGAACAGGCGTCGCATGTTCTCGTGCAAGGTTAGTAGATCTACTTTCAGATGGAATAATTTCTCCAATTCTTCCTTGATGGTCATATAGATGCGGAATGAAGTCTTTTTCAGCTTCACACACACGTCAATATCGCTTTCTTCCGTTTGTTCGCCGCGTGCGACAGAGCCGAATAGAGCCAGTTCCTCGATGCCGTATTTTTCGGCTGAGGTACGTTTGAATTCGCGTAGGATTTCGATGACTTCTTCTGTGGATTTCATAAAACCGTCTCCTTTCTTCGTTACAAAGCTAATAAATTATTCCTAAAAACCTCCCTCGCCGCCAAAGAAAAGGCTTTCGATTAAAGAAATATTTCGATAATACTTCTTATCTTTGTACTGTATTCACTGATAATGTATAAAACCTATGGGTGCTACGAATCTTTTAGATACTAAGACTGTCACTTTGAATGAAGTATTAGGCAATGGGAAAAAATTGCAAGTTCCTTTGTTTCAAAGAGATTATTCTTGGGATGAGGATAATTGGGAAGATTTGTGGACTGATATTTTAAATTCAGAACAGACTGGCAGTGTACATTACATGGGCTCGGTTGTCCTTCAGAATACTGATGGTAAAAATTACTATATTATTGATGGACAACAGCGCTTTGCTACTCTTAGTATCCTGATTCTGGCATTGATCAATAAAATTCGTA
>CABROZ010000140.1 GCA_902472795.1 uncultured Bacteroides sp.
GCACAACAGGTTTTGGTTCTGTTTGTCCAGGTTCGAATCCTGGTAGTCCAACACCTAACGCAGGAAGCCCTTGAGTGCAGATGCTCTTGAGGGTTTCCTTTTTTTGTGCTCTGCCGTTTCATCAGCTTTCTTCCCGAATCTTGTCGTAATACTCCGAACAGGCCTTCCAGCGTGTGCGGTAGGCGTCTGTCCGGCCTTGGGGAACAATCAGGGCGGAGAGCTGATCGAGGAAGGGCAGGCTGCTGTTGCCCAGCGTGGGCGGTTCCTTCCCCTCGAAGCGCAGGGTGGCGAGGGCAAAGCCGGTGCGCAGGGCGTAGTCGCCTATTTCCTTCACGTGGGCGGGCAGGGTGATTTCCTTCAGTTGTTCGCATCCGCTGAACGTCCACCCCTTCAGGATGGCGAGGCTTTGGGGCAGGGCGACGTACTGCAGGGCGGTGCAGTCGCTGAAGGCGGCTTCGTGGATGATGCCGTCGTAGGTCGTGGCTGTGCCGTGGCTCTTGACGGTGGCGAGGCGCGTGCAACGGTAGAAGGCGTAGCTGCCTGTCTGCTGTATGCCGTCGGGCAGGGTGACGGTGTGCAGCGTGGCTATCTCTCTGAACGCGCCGTTTCCGATGCTGCGCAGGGCAGGGGGCAGGCTGACCGATTCGAGGCGGGTTGCCATGAAGGCCTGTGCCCCGATGCTTTCCAGGTCCTGGGGCAGCATGGCGACCTTCAGGCCGCTTTCGCGAAAGGTTTCGGCTTCGATGCGACGCACGGCGGTGGCGGAAAGGTCGATGCCGGTCAGGGCGGTGCAGTCCTCGAAGGCGTGCGGGCCGATGGTCTTCAGCGAGGCGGGCAGGGTGACGGCCGACAGTTGCCGGCAGCCCATGAAGGCTTGCGTACCGATAGACTCCAACCCTTCGTTCAGCACGACGGACTCGATGCGGGAGCAGCGGAATGCACCGTCGGCGATGCTTCGGCCGGAAAGACGAGGTGGGTGACGCTGGAGTCGCGTAGTCCGGTGACTACCCCGTCACTGATAAGCAGGTATTTGTGACGGGTCGGGCTATCGGGGCTGATGTGTTCGGCTTCGTCGCCTGTCTCCATGCGAACTATGCGTCTCCGGCCCGGGCGGACGGTTACCAGTTGGCTCCACCAGCGGTAGTTGCGGACGTCGTAGTTTTCTTCGACCACGACGTACAGGTCTTGTGCCGAGCGGCTACCTTTAAACCACTCTTCGGCATCGAGCGTAAAGCGTGCCTTGCCTTCCTTGTCGGTCCGGCTTTCGAGCAAGGCTTTGGTCTGCGGATTGTTCTTGAAGGTTTCGTAGTCGGAAGCGTTGAATACTTTGACGGTTTTGTCCGCCTGTGGTTCTCCTTGGGGATTGCGGACGATGACTTCGACGATAGATGTGCCGCAGCGCTCTACGGGCTCATCCTTGCCGCAGCTCTGGAGCAGCAGGCAAAAGGTCAGCAGGGCTACGGACAGAAATGTAATCTTGTTCATAATGGCTCTGGTTGTTGTTGAGAATGGATAATTCGGATTGTTCACTCTACAGCGTCAGAGCAGAGGGTGCGGCATGGTTTGTTGCATGACGGATGCAGGTTGCCTCCTGCCGTCGGGCGAGAGGAACCGGTTTGAGAGAGGGCGCAAAGATACGACAATTGCAGAAAAGAAAAAGGGGGTGGCACATGTTGTATAACATATATCGTTTTGACACTTTGTATTTTCTGTTTGCCGAGAATGCGTTTTTTCGCCCCGGCGGACAGGAAGACCGAAAATTTTAAAGCAATTTTCTGTATTCGACTGATGCTTAGATAGGTAGCGAAATGTTTACAATTGAAATAGAGAAAAAACGTCCTGAATTCGTCCGAAAAGCGGAGTTTTTCGTCGTCGCAACCGGTTCGGACGAACACCACAAGCAATCCGGCCGAGCCGTACAAGCATTGTTCGCGAGCCGCACAAGCAATCTGCCCGAACGGCACAAGCGTTGTTCGTGCGGCGGACAGGCATTTTCGGGCATAAATATGTGAAATCGGGCTGTTCCCGACGTATGTTTATGCAAAACCAGCACTTGTTTTTGACTACTAGATGCGTAGTTTGCCGGTGCTGTAAAAAGGATGTGACAGCCGGATGCTGTTTTTGCTGACAGAACGAGCTACTGCCAGCCATAACGGCGACATATTGTATACTTGCTCCGAACCGTTTCCCGACCGTATATCTACCTCCGGACAGGGAGTTTTCCGGCATCGCCTTCCGGGAGATACTTATTGTATCTTATCTTCCTTAATCGTTAAACTTTCCTCCATTTGTACGATATTGGCACAGTTTTCGCACGAAATTGTGCACAGTCTTCGTTTACTTTTGCTACATTTGCATTGTGTACGCAAACGGTGTACGCAACAAGACGAACTTGTTTACTTAAACTTAATATTTATCATTATGAATCAGTATTTGAATTTTTCATTGGAAGGTAAAGTAGCCCTCGTTACAGGTGCTTCTTACGGTATCGGTTTTGCCATCGCTTCTGCTTTTGCAGAACAAGGTGCAACTATTTGCTTCAACGATATCAATCAGGAATTGGTAAATAAAGGTCTGGCCGCATACGCTGAGAAGGGTATCAAGGTACATGGTTATGTGTGCGACGTTACCGACGAACCTGCAGTACAGGCTATGGTTGCCCAGATTGAAAAAGAAGTAGGTACGATTGACATCCTTGTAAACAATGCCGGCATCATCCGCCGCGTGCCTATGCACGAGATGGAAGCAGCTGATTTCCGCCGCGTAATCGACATCGACCTGAACGCTCCCTTCATCGTATCGAAGGCCGTACTGCCTGCCATGATGAAGAAAGGTCACGGTAAGATTATCAACATCTGCTCTATGATGTCCGAACTGGGACGCGAAACCGTATCGGCTTACGCAGCAGCTAAGGGTGGCTTGAAGATGCTGACCCGCAACATCTGCTCTGAATATGGCGAATACAACATCCAATGTAATGGTATCGGCCCGGGTTACATCGCTACTCCGCAGACAGCTCCGCTTCGCGAAAAGCAACCCGATGGCAGCCGTCACCCGTTCGATTCGTTCATCTGCGCCAAGACTCCTGCAGGCCGCTGGCTCGATCCGCAGGAACTGACTGGTCCTGCCGTATTCCTGGCTTCTGAAGCTTCGAATGCAGTCAACGGACACATCCTTTATGTAGATGGCGGTATCCTGGCTTACATTGGCAAACAGCCTAAATAAACGAAGAAAGAACAAACAATAGAGGGTGTGTCCTGTGTGGGCACATCCTCTTTCTTTTAGGCACCGACGGCACAGCCGGAATGTTGTAACCCGTCTTCGCCTTATTGTTTGCTAAACGAAAAAGACATTGCGTATGAAAAAAATATTCCTGTGGTGCGTGTCGGCGTTTCTTTGCCTTTCATGTGCCGAAAATAAAAGTGCATTGACCGTCACCGTAACCAATCCCCTGCCCACCGAACGTGCGGGCGAGATGGTGGAAGTGTCGATGAGCGAAGTTTCCGACCTGCTGAAACTGGCCGATACGGCTCAGATTGTCGTGCTGGACAAGGAAGGTGAACAAATACCCTATCAGATTACCTACGACGGTAAACTCATCTTCCCCGTCACAGTAGCTTCGGGCGCAACAGCCGCCTATACCATCGAGCCGGGTACACCCGCCGAAGTAGACGTGAAGGCCTGCGGACGCCAATATCCCGAACGTGCCGACGACATGGCCTGGGAGAACGACCTTGTAGGTTTCCGTGCCTACGGTCCTGCCTTGCAGGCTCGTGGCGAGAAAGGCTTCGGCTACGACCTCTTTACGAAGTACAACACTACCGAACCCATTCTGGAAGACCTCTATGCCAGCGAGTTGAATCCCGAATCGTGGAAGAAGGTGAACGAACTGCGCAAGACCGACAAGAAAGCCGCCGACGAACTGGTGAAGACTTTCTCTTACCACGTAGACCACGGCTATGGCATGGACTGCTACGCCGTAGGCCCCACACTGGGTGCCGGAGTGGCTGCGCTGATGGTGAACGATACCATTATTTATCCCTGGTGCTATAAGACAGGCGAAGTGCTGGACAACGGCCCGCTGCGTTTCACCGTGAAGTTGGAATTCAATCCGCTGACCGTGAAGGGCGACACGACTGTAGTCGAAACCCGTGTCATCACGCTCGATGCAGGTTCGCACCTCAACCGCACAGCTGTTTCGTACACCAGCCTGAAGGAGACAATGCCCGTCGTTACCGGTATTGTGCTTCACGAGCCCGACGGAGCCGTAACTACTTCGGCCGAGGGCGGCTACATGACTTACGTCGATCCTACCACCGGACCGGACAACGGCAAGATACTGATGGGTGCGGCTTTCCCTGCCGACGTCAAGGAGATGAAGACCGTGCTTTTCTCGCCCGAGGAAAAGAAGATGCGTAACAATGCCGACGGACACGTACTGGCCGTGAGCGACTACGAGCCCGGTTCGGAGTATGTCTATTACTGGGGTTTCGCCTGGGACAAGGCCGACATCAAGACGCCCGAAGCCTGGAACCGGTATATGGCCGACTTTGCCCAGCGGTTGCGCAATCCGCTGAAGGTCGAAATAAAGTAAAAGCACAGGCAGCCTTGTGCTTGCTTGGATGGAACGAGGGTGTGCCAAAACAAAAGTATCTGAAACTCTCCTCCTTCTGGAAGGAGGAGTACCCGAAGGGGGAGGT
>CABROZ010000141.1 GCA_902472795.1 uncultured Bacteroides sp.
CGGCTCCAACGGCCTCGAGCGGATAGAGGAAGCGACGGCGGTTCAGCTCGTCCTTGGTCACCTGCCCGCGACCGTACTCTTCCCACAATTCGTGGTTGCGTTGCTGGTAAAGGGTGTAGTAATGCTGGAAGGATTGGAAAAACCGGTCGTAACGGTACTTCCGGTACAGTTCTTCGAACGTGTCGCGGGCATTCTGCGTAAAGGCCCACAGCGTATCGTCGAGGTCGAAAAAGAGATTCTTGTATGGCATACGTTTACGGGGATTAAACCGGAAGAAGAAGTCCGGCGGACAGAAGTCGGGGTGCGTACAATTCGAAGGCACGAACTGCACGGAAAGCGGCGGAACAGTCGGCCCGTTCCGTGGCAATCCGTGCAACCCGTGCCCGGAAAATGTCAGATGACACCGAAGTTTACTTCACTTGGATAACCAGATACTTGGATACGCTCCAGAAATCTTTCGGGTTGGTAATCTTCAAGATAAGTTGTCCCTTGTCGTCCTTCTCGAGGGCATAGGAACCGGTGGGATGCGTGGTCAGAATGTCGGCATCCTTCGAGTACAGCTTGATTTCCTTCGTGGTGCGGATGTCAACCTGCGTGAAATAGTCCTTATTGACGTCGGCATCCTGCATCACTTCGCCCTTCTTGAACAGGCCGGTGTTCGAAAGAATCTTCTGATCCTTCAGTTCCTTCTTCGTACCGAATACAAACCAGGCAGCATTCAGGGCCTTGTCCTGTTCGGCCACGGTCTTCGACTTGGCCTCGTTTTCGGTAGTCAGTTCTTCCTTGACTGCTGTCAGGTCGGACACGGCAGCATCCAGTTCCTGAATGCGGATGTTCTTCGAAGCCAGTTCGGCCTGCAACTCTTCGATGCGTTGCGTTTTCATCACCAGTTCCTGCGTCAGCGACTCAACGGCTTTCTTCAGCTGAGCCGAGTTGTTCTTGCTGCTCTTCAGCATCGACTGCAACTTGGCAATCTGCTCCTTGTTCTCCTCCATCTGCTTGCGGATGAATTCGATGTCGGAAGCAATCTGTTCCTTGGCGCTCAACGAACCTTCGGCAACGGCTCCCCGCTGCAAGTCCACGCGGTTTTCGGCCGCATTGATCTGGCGGAATCCTTCCGAAATCTCATTGAATGTGCCCATCATCTCGTCCAGCTCGGTATTGCGCTGGCTCAGTTCCATCAGGAGTGAATCGTTTTCGGCCTGCAAACGGTCCTTGTCCCCTCCCGAAAAGTTGTTACACGATGCCAGCACGGCCGTACAAGCCATTAATACTGCAAACTTTTTCATACGTTTTTCCTTTCTTACGTTTGAATTAATAAAAGTGTTTATTTATCGTCTATTCCTGCTATTACAATCACTATTTCGCCCCGCGGCTCGTTGGCCGTGAAGTGCTCGATCAGTTCGCCAAGGGTTCCGCGAACGGTTTCTTCGTGCACCTTCGATATTTCCCTCGACACGGAAGCCTGCCTTTCAGCGCCGAAAAACTCGGCAAACTGGGTCAATGCCTTCAGCAAACGATAAGGTGACTCGTAGAACACCATCGTGCGCCGTTCTTCGGCCAAGGCTTTCAGACGCGTCATCCGCCCCTTCTTCTGCGGCAAGAAGCCTTCGAAGCAGAACTTTTCGTTGGGCAGGCCCGAAGCCACCAGCGCAGGAACGAAAGCCGTCGCACCCGGCAGGCATTGCACTTCGATGCCCGCACGCACGCATTCGCGCACCAACAGGAAGCCCGGGTCGGAGATGCCTGGTGTGCCCGCATCGGAAATCAACGCCACGGTTTCGCCTCCCCTTATTCTATTAACAACGCTTTCCACCGTTTTATGTTCATTGAACTTGTGGTGAGATTGCATGGCATTCTTAATTTCGAAGTGTTTCAGCAAAATGCCCGAAGTGCGCGTGTCCTCGGCCAATATCAGGTCAGCCTCCTTCAACACGCGGATGGCACGAAACGTCATGTCCTCCAAATTGCCTACCGGAGTAGGTACTACATACAGTTTTCCCATACCTATATAATCTGTGCTTTAGCTGAAATATTTTTTGAGTAGTTCGACAAAGTCGGCCGCCGCCTCGTTTTCTTCGTCGGGCGCCACGATGGAATAGAATATGCGCAACGCCTCGTCCAGCGTAGCCGCGTTGCCCAATTGTTCCACCACCTCGTTCATCCGCGCTCCGTCACCTTTGAACAGTTCGCGCGTGAAGCGGAACGCATCGTTCAGGCTGATGGCATGACGCAGGTCGGTAGCAGGCCGGATGCGTTCGCCCAGGATGGGCGTGACTTGTTGGGGTTGCACAGTCGCTTCGACCGACACCGGCGAAGGTTCGTCTCCGGACGCCGGCCCGACAGACGGGGTTTGAAGTTCCGGCTCAATAATCGGGGTAGGTACCGGTTCTTCCACTGTCTCCACAACCGGCTTCTCGTACACCTTCGGCTCTGCAGACAGGACAGCAGCCGCAGCGTCAGACACCGTTCCGGCAGGTGCCTCTTCGGCCGTTCCGCCATCAAGCAGTCGGGACAATTCGTCCAAACGAGCCTGCATCTGACGTATATTCCGCCTGGCTACTTCGCGCAAAGCCGGATTTCCCCCCTGCGCCACAGCCTGCATCACACATTTCAATTCCTGAATATCCAGTTCAATGTCTGTCAATAAAGTCTGCATAACCTATCAATATCCATCCTCGTTAATGCCACAAATGTAGAAATAAATAATGAAATAATATCTTAAAGCAAACAAAAGTATTACTTTTGTACCAAATATAACACTGTACTGACATGGTATTATTCTCGGAAGATCACATACAGGAAACCAAACGCCGGGGCAGGATCGAAGTCATCTGCGGCTCCATGTTCTCCGGAAAGACAGAAGAACTGATACGCCGCCTCAAGCGTGCCAAGTTTGCCAAACAGCGGGTCGAAATCTACAAACCCGCCATCGACACACGCTATTCGGAAGAAGACGTCGTCTCGCACGAAGGGCACTCCATCCGTTCCACCCCCATCGATTCGTCGGCCAGCATCCTGCTGTTCACCTCCGAAGTAGATGTAGTGGGCATCGACGAAGCACAGTTCTTCGACGAAGGCCTGATAGACGTCTGCAACCAACTGGCCAACAACGGCATCCGCGTCATCGTGGCAGGGCTCGACATGGACTTCCGTGGCCGCCCGTTCGGTCCGATGCCGGGACTGTGTGCCATCGCCGATGAAGTATCAAAGGTACATGCCATCTGCGTGAAGTGTGGACAACTGGCCGTATTCTCGCACCGCACCGTGAAGAACGACAAGCAAGTGCTGCTGGGCGAAACCGAAGAATACGAACCCCTGTGCCGCACGTGCTACCAGCGCGCCGTGGCCGAAGACCGCAATGGCAACAGCGACCAACACCCGCCACACCCTTAAAACCCTCAAGATATGGAACGCAAGAAAATCACCTTCGACAGCTTTATCCGCGGCGTCCTCATCGGAGCCATCATCATCGGCATCCTCATGCTGCTCGAACGTCTGAGCGGCGTACTCCTCCCCTTTTTCATTGCCTGGCTGATAGCTTACCTGATATATCCGTTAGTCACCTTCTTCCAATACAAGCTGCGACTTAAGAACAGGGTTGTCTCCATCTTCTGCGCCCTGTTCAGCATTCTGCTTGTAGGGGCCGCCGCATTCTTTCTGCTGGTACCGCCCATGATCGAAGAGTTCGGCCGGGTAAAGGACCTGCTCATCGAATACTTTTCGAGCTCGACCAACGAAGGCAACGTTCCTAAAACCCTGTCCGACTTCCTGCGCGACAACATCGACACCCAACTGCTGACGCAACTTTTCAGTGAAAGAGACCTGCTTTCGGCCCTCAAGGAAACCCTGCCGGGTGTATGGACCATCCTGTCCGAGTCCGTCAACCTGCTGTTCAGCGTGTTCACGTTCTTCATCATCCTGTTGTACATCGTCTTCATCCTGCTCGACTACGAAAGCATTGCCGAAGGCTGGCCCTACTTAGTACCCGCCAAATACCGCAAGCTCGTCACGGGCGTACTGAACGACGTCAAGAACGGCATGAACCGCTACTTCCGCGGTCAGTCTTTTGTAGCCTTGTGCGTCGGCATACTGTTCAGCATCGGCTTCCTCATCATCGACTTCCCCATGGCCATCGGCTTAGGACTGTTCATCGGAGCACTGAATCTGGTACCCTACCTGCAAATCATCGGGTTTATCCCCACCATCATACTGGCCATACTGAAAGCTGCCGACACGGGTGGCAACTTCTGGCTGATTCTGGCAGCAGCCCTTGCCGTCTTCGTTATTGTTCAAATTATCCAAGATGGCTTCATCGTGCCTCGGGTAATGGGAAAAATTACCGGCCTCAACCCGGCCATCATCCTGCTCTCCCTGTCAGTATGGGGCTCGCTGATGGGTATGCTGGGCATGATCATCGCCCTCCCGCTAACCACACTGATGCTCTCCTATTACCAGCGATTCATCATCAGCCGGGAAAATATTCACAAAGAAGAGGGCACTGATAATCAGGCATATTTAGAAAAAAGTGACTCAAGCGAAGAAAAAAAATCATCAAAACCCTTGTAGGTTCAAAAAAAGTCCTTACCTTTGCACTCGCAATCAGGAAATGATAGCAAAACAGGTTTGATTCGCTAGCTCAGCAGGTAGAGCACAACACTTTTAATGTTGGGGTCTTGG
>CABROZ010000142.1 GCA_902472795.1 uncultured Bacteroides sp.
GAGCCGTGCAAGCATTCCATAGGAGCCATGCAAGTGTTGCTCCCTGCGAGTGCGTCCCCCTCTATCCTCCGCCTTCTCTCCATAAAAAACGCTGTGAAACTCTGTGTCTTCTGTGGTGCCCATCTTTCACCTTTCAACGTAACAGTCTGTCCATCATTGGCTTGCGTTGAAACGTGAAGTTGAAAACGATTTGTTGAACGCGTTTGGCCGAAACGGTTTGGCAGGCCGGATATTTGTCGTATCTTTGCCTGCATACAAACACATAAAAACACAAAATAGACAATGAAAACAGCAAAGAATCTGATCAGCCGTGTCCGGAACCTGCTGACGGACGTACACCTTTCCGCCCCCTCCCGCCGCCGGACACAATCGTACGAACACGTATTGGAATATCTGCAACACTTCTGCTCCACGCTGCCCGCTGGAACGGAACTTGTCTTCCTGCTGGACGGCCGGAATGGGGAAGTGCGCTGGAGAGAACGCACGGCAAGGCTTGCACCAACCCCGAACGAACCTGAGCCGCCGAAGCAGCCTGCCGCCACCGAAGCGGTGCATCAGGAACCTGCCACCGCTGCCGCTGAGGCTCCTTCCGTTCCTGTTACCACGGAGGGGAAGCCCTCGAAACAGCAACAGACCATGCAGAAGCTGCTGCGCTTCCTGCGCCTGCGCTATGCCTTCCGCTACAACCGCCTGACGGAGCAGACCGAGTGCGCCCTGCGCGACGCCTCTGCAGCCGACGAACACCACCTTATATATAAGCCTGTGGACAACCGCCTGCTGAACGGCATTGCGCTGGTCGCCATCGCCGAAGGCATTGACTGCTGGGACCGCGACGTGCGCCGCTACGTGGAGTCGGACAACGTGCCCGGCTACCATCCCTTTGCCCGCTACTTCGACACGTTGCCTGCCTGGGACGGTCGCGACCGGGTGACGCCCCTGGCTGCCCGGGTATCGGACAATCCGCTGTGGGTACGTTCGTTCCACCGCTGGATGCTGGCTCTGACAGCAGGCTGGATGGGGCACGACACGGGCGGCAAACGTGCCAACAGCGTGGCGCCCATCCTGGTAAGTCCCGTGCAGGGAATGGGCAAATCGACCTTCTGCCGCCTGTTGATGCCCGCCGAACTGCGCCGCTACTTCACCGAAAGCTTCGACCTGAGCAACCCTACAGCCGCCGAGAACAAACTTGCCTCCTTCGGACTCATCAATTTAGACGAGTTCGACAAGCTGCCTGCCACCCGCATGCCGCAACTGAAGAACCTGATGCAGATGGAGAACCTGAATCTGCGCCGTGCCTACCGCCGCAGTACCGAGCCGTTGGAGCGTATCGCTTCGTTCATCGGTACGAGCAACCGCCGTGACCTGCTGACGGACGCTTCGGGCAGCCGGCGCTTCATTTGTGTGGAGGTGGAGCACGAAATAGACTGCACCACGCCCGTGGAGCATGCCCAACTCTACGCCCAGCTGAAGCACGAACTGCAGCAGGGCGAACGCTGCTGGTTCAGTAAGCGCGAGGAAGCTGAGATACAGGCAGCGAACCAGGCCTTCTATCGTGTGACACCTGCCGAAGAGGTGCTGGGCGCCAACTTCCAGTTTGCCCGGCCGGGCGAGCAGGGAGCGCGCGTCATGTCCGCCGCCGCCCTTTACGCCGCCCTGAAGCAGCAGAACCCGTCTGCGCTGACAGGTTACAGTTGTTTAGCCTTCAGCCGACTGCTGGCACAGCTGGGTCGCCGCGTGCATACACGCTACGGCAACGGCTATTGGGTGAAGGAAGGCCGGGTGCAGGAGGGGGAAGGAACGGAGGAGCTGTTTTCGCATAAGGGATAAAAAAAGAGGATGCATCCATTTGTGGATACATCCTCTGTATAGGGAATTCAGATTTTTGTTTTTGGCCCTTAAGCTGAAAGCCTCTAACAACTCATCAACTTAAGAACTTAACAACTCAAAACTTATTTTTCTGCGGCTACTTCTTCGTTTTTCTTCTTCAACAGCATGAAGGCGATAGGAGAAGCGACGAAGAGTGAAGACAGTGTACCGAATACAACACCCAGAATCATGGCGAAGGCGAAGCTGCGGATAGAGTCACCACCGAGGATGAAGATACACAGCAACACGATCAAAGTACTCAGTGACGTATTGATGGTACGTGCCAGTGTCGTGTTCAGTGAGTCGTTGAACAGAGTCAGCTTGTCACGCTTCGGATAGAGACCGAAGAACTCGCGTACACGGTCGAAGATAACCACCTTATCGTTGATAGAGTAACCGATAGCCGTCAGGATGGCACCGATGAATGTCTGGTCGATTTCGAGCGAGAACGGCAGGATGCCCCAGAAGATGGAGTATGCACCCAGGATGACGATGGTATCGCAAGCCAGAGCTGCTACGGAACCGATACTGTAAGCGATGTTACGGAAGCGGAGCAGGATGTACAGACCGATGGCGATCAGAGCCAGTACAACAGACCAGATAGCTGATACCTTGATGTCGTCGGCGATGCTCGGACCTACCTTCTGTGAACTGATGATACTGCCGCCGGTGTGGTTCTCGCGGTCGATGAATGTTTCCAGCGAGATGTTCTGAGTGAGCAGCGGTTTCAGAGTCTCGTACAGGTAAGCCTCGATTTCGGAGTCAACGTTGCTGCCTTCTTCCTCGATGCGGTAGTTGGTACTGATACGTACGGTCTTGCCGTCGGTACCGATGGCGATAACGCTTACGTTGGCATCACCGAACTTGCTCGAGATGAGCTCGCGCACCTGTTCCGGCTCTACCTGCTGTTCGAACTGTACCTTGAAGTTACGTCCACCGGTGAAGTCGATGCTCTGGCTCAAACCGCGTGTCAGCAGGAAGCCGAGGCAAACCACGATAACGATGAGCGTTGTAGTCATCCATACTTTTCTGCGACCCATGAAGTCGAAGTGAGTATTGGTCATGAGGTTCTTGGAGATTCCGGTGCAGAATGTCAGGTTCAGCAACTTTTCCTTATTCATGAAGTGTTCGTAGAACAGACGGGTCATGAATACGGCAGTGAAGAACGAAATCAGGATACCGATGATCAATGTGGTGGCAAAACCACGGATAGGACCTGTACCGAAGTTGAACAGGATGATACCGGTGATGATAGATGTCAAGTTAGAGTCGAAGATGGCCGAGAAGGCATTCGAATAACCATCAGCCAAGGCTTTCTTTACACCCTTGCCTGCGCGAAGCTCTTCCTTGGTACGTTCGTAGATCAACACATTGGCATCCACGGCCATACCTAATGACAGCACCATACCGGCGATACCGGACATAGTCAGTGCGGCCTGGAAGGACGAAAGGATACCCAGAGTGAAGAACAGGTTCAGGATGAGGGCGCCGTTGGCAACCATACCGGGGATGAAACCATACATGGAGCACATGTAGATCATCAGCAGCACGAGAGCCACAATGAACGAAATGATACCGGCGTTGATAGAAGCCTGACCGAGTGACGGACCTACGATGTCTTCCTGTACGATGTGGGCCGGAGCCGGCATCTTACCGGATTTCAATACGTTGGCCAAGTCTTTGGTCTCATCGGGAGTAAAGTGACCGGTGATGACTGAGTTACCGCCTGTAATCTCGTTCATTACATTCGGAGCAGAATATACATAACCATCCAGTACGATGGCGATGCTGCGGTTGATGTTCTGCTTGGTCAGCTGTGCCCAGCGGCGTGCACCGTCAGTATTCATCGACATGCTTACGCACGGTTTGCCGTATTGGTCATAGTCGTCTTTGGCATCTACAATCACGTCACCTTCCATGGCGGCACGGCCGTTACGCTCGGTTGACTTGATGGCGTAGAGTTCGAAAGTCTGTGCTTTCGGATCGAAGGCTGCAGCAGCAACACCCCACTTCAGGCGAAGGTCTTTGGGCAGCTCTGACAGAACTTCGGGCATGGACAGGTATTTGTTGACCTCGGCAGTATCCTTATAGTTGGCATAGCCTACTACCGGACCACCGTTGGGGTTCACCTGCAGGATGGCCAGCAATGGATGCTCTTTCTTGAGTTGCTCCAGATCGGCAGCCTGTGACTTGCTTTCGCCCTTCAGAGCGGCGGCAAGGCTGTCGGCGGTGCTGGTAGCCTGAGCTACGGCAGGAGCTTCGGTTGCAACCGTATCAACGGCAGTGCTGTCGGCTGTTGCTTCGGAGTTCAGTAAGGCACGCAGTTTGTTGTCGGCCGATTGCAGGTAGGGAGCTACTTCGCTGGCATTGTAAGTTTCCCAGAATTCCAGGTTGGCAGAACCTTGCAATAATTTTCTTACACGTTCGGGCTCCTTGATACCGGGCAGCTCGACCATGATGCGGCCCATCTTGTCTTCCAGACTCTGGATGTTGGGCTGAACGACACCGAAACGGTCGATACGTGTACGGAGCACGTTGTATGAGTTATCGACTGCGGCTTTAACTTCTTCGCGCAGAACCTTCTCGACTTCTGCATCCGAAGATTTCTGGTTGACTTTGTCTTTTAACTGTTGGGTTGCGAACAATTGTGCAAGCGGCTGGGT
>CABROZ010000143.1 GCA_902472795.1 uncultured Bacteroides sp.
AAAAAACACGGCGGATTTCGGATGGTTACGATACGACGACGAGGTATCAATATGGGAGATGTCTGCCTACGGAATCGGGTTGCTGCATACGCTACATCTTCTTTCCGTATGCACTGCAAACAAACGGTATCCGTCTGCAACCGTTTTTCCGTCATCACACGCATAGCCATTGCCGGAAATACGCCCGAAGTGAAGAACTTCTTTATCCAACGCGCATTGTCGAAATAGCGGTCCTTCCCTTCCAATGCCTCCCTGATCACTTCGGCCAGTAAAGTTTCCGCATCCGCTTCGAGCGAATATCCCCTACCCGACAAAAAATGCCCGGCTATCTGCATCAGTTCGTCTGCGCTATAGTCATCAAAATGAAAACGGTAAGGAAAACGTCCCTGCAATCCCTGGTTCATTTGAATCAGCCGTTCCATTTCGTTTTCGTAACCGGCCAGTATGACCAGCATGTCCGGATGTGGTTGCGACAAGACGGTCAGCAGACTTTCGACAACATGGTTACCAAAGTCTTTACGGTCGTCCAATGTATCGCACAACGTATAGGCTTCGTCGATAAACAATACATTTCCACGAGCCGATTCCAGCACATCCTGCATGTTCTTTTCCGTCTCGCCAATGTAACGGCCTACCAGTTTGCTACGCTCCGTCATTACAACTTCGCCTTTCGACAGTAAGCCCACGGCATGAAATACTTTCCCTATGCACTGCGCAACGGTGGTTTTGCCTGTCCCCGGATTGCCGGTAAAAATCATGTGATACGTTCCTTCGTCGTCGGACGGAAGATGCAGCAACTTACGCTGACGATTGAAACAGACCTGATAGAAAACAGCCTCCAGTTCCTGCTTCAGCGAATGAAGCCCTACCATATTATATATAGGTAACATGCTTTCTTCGAAGCGTTCGCGTAAATTATCAACAGAGGTTTCAACATCTGTTTCAACCGAAGCAGACTGCATATGAAAATGCTCATTCAGCCGTATGTCGCACGGCTGTACGACCGTAAATTCGTCGGCAATCAGCGTATCCGATTCACAATAAGCATCCTGCAGGCGTTTCTGCACAGCAGGAATCAGCGAACCGGATAAAAACGCGTCTGCATCCTGGTGCGTCCACGAAGCAAACGCATTGCATTCCCACAACCGGCGTACCTGCGACACCAACTCGTGCTCGGCTTGTGGCGAAAGATGAAGTGATGTCTCTCCTATCGCACTGCAAAGTGAATAAACCACTTCCTGCCACGAGAAAGGACGGATAACGAAACTCCCCTCTTCGGTGAAGCGGACAAACAGTTCGGGAGCAAAACGGCGCAACTCCTCTACTTCGGAAGAAGTGCCACAAAGAATAAACACTGAAAATACGGTACGGTTGGCCAATGCTTCTTTCAGCTTCCTGAGCAATTCACTACCCTCGTCGGTTGTCAAAGCATTGATATGATAAAAAACAAGAAGACTCTCTTCCCTGTTTTTGAGTGCTTCATCCACCGCATTGACTTCCCACTTCTCTGTTTTGGCACAATCTATCTGCACACGGCTGTAAACATTCAAGTCGAGAAACTTCGGCAAGAGAAAGGCCAGCCGACGGCATTCGAACAACGAAGGTGCCGTTATCAGCATACACGAATTCAGCTGAAGTTCGCTGACACCGTGCATCTTGCACAGGGAATTAAAACCGTTCATGCGGGAAAGTCTCACCAACCTTGGCACAACTTCAGACAGTCCGTTAAACTCACGGATGTATTCCCATTTGTTTTCTTCGTCCCGCTCCAGTTGCTTCACAATCCAATGCTCGTCTTCGGTTGCAGCCAGCGGACGACATTCGCAAACGGTTTCTGACATGCCTTCGTAACGGAAACGCAACAGAACACAGGGTTCCCGATTGTACGACACCACGGCCCAATAGTCTCCTGCAAGCCATATCTTGTCGGGATTCAGACGGAACGATACCTGCTTGAAATTCGTACGCGAAGCCGGAACAAGGCGTTCGGCTACCGCCATCAGTTTCCACTCGGAAGTGTAGCAATGCACTTCGAAGCAACTGTCAGGAACGATGGTTTCGGAAAAACGGAGCTTCAGTTTCATCACTTCCGAAGCAAACAAGGGTTCTGTTTCCACATGAGAAACGCGGGTGAGCACAGCTTTGGTCGGTACAGGGAAACCGACATTATACGTATTATGTCCATGGTTAGGACAGTTTTTCTGTTCATGAATCATAGCTATAAAGTTTTAAAGTGAATAATAAAGAGAAAAATAAAAAATGCACCAACATCGCAGGTGCACATCGTTTTTCCGGCCTCATGCTTTATGCCTATATCAAGTACATAAATCGCCGGAGAGTGTCCAACCATTCAAAGAACAAAACGCAAACAACAAGCAGGCAAAAGGATTCAGATCCTCCTGCGGTGCGTCATTACATTCACGTTCTTTGAATTTCGGATATCGCTATGATTCGTCATAATGAAAAAAATTCCCTCCTTTTCACTTTCGCAAAAATAGAGGGAATTTTAGAACTTACCAATAATTTGACCGAAAAAGTGGATCAAAGTCCCAATTTAGCCGAAATTTCAAGCATCCGTTGGATGGGTTTCACGGCCTTTTGTGCGATTTCGGGATCGACCGTTATTTCGGGAGTTTCGTCTTTCAGGCAGTTGTAGAGCTTCTCCAGCGTGTTCAGACGCATGAAGTTACACTCGTTGCAGGCACAAGTACTGTCGGCCGGCGGTGCAGGTATGAAGGTAGTCTGCGGACACTTCTTGCGCATCTCGTGCAGAATGCCTGATTCGGTAGCTACGATATACTCTTTTTCGGGATGGGCTACGGCGTACTTCAACAGAGCGGCTGTCGAACCTACAACATCGGCCATCTTCAGCACAGCGCCCTTGCATTCGGGATGGGCCAGTATCACGGCATCGGGATGTTCGCGCTTTATTTCAACCATCTTTTCAACCGAGAATTGTTCGTGCACGTGGCAGGCTCCGTTCCATAATAACATGTTCCGGCCGGTAACGGAGTTGATGTAATTTCCGAGGTTTCTGTCCGGACCAAAGATTATTTTCTCATCTTTTGGGAAGCTTTCCACAATCTGACGGGCGTTGGTCGAGGTTACAACAACATCGGTCAAAGCCTTGACGGCTGCCGTTGTGTTGACGTAGGAAATGACCGTATATCCGGGATGCTCTTTGACAAACTGACCAAACTCTTCGGCCGGACAGCTGTCGGCCAGCGAACAGCCTGCTGCCATGTCGGGCACCAGCACTTTTTTTTCGGGACAGAGCACCTTGGCCGTTTCGCCCATGAAGTGCACACCACACATCACAATGATGTCCGCCTTTGTCTTGGCAGCCCATTGTGCCAGGGCCAGACTGTCGCCTACATAGTCGGCAATGTCCTGTATCTCTCCTTTCTGGTAGTAGTGAGCCAGAATAATTGCGTTTTTCTCTTTCTTGAGTTGCTCAATAGCTTTAATCAGATTATCCATAATTATATTTTTTAATTTCTCTTTTTAAAAGAAGAATTCTTTGATGCTGATGATAGCCTGTTAATAGTGTGGACAAATAAATGGGATTTTTCTTGCCCATGAAGTTATTAGTCCAAAGGGCTGTTTTACGGCAATGGTTTTAAACAGGCATTATTAGCTTATGTTTTTTGATAATAAGCTTCTTATGCCGACAGACTATCGGTACTTAACAGCTTGTTGATACTATGCAAAGTTAATAACTTTAGGCTTACGAACCACTGAATTTCTATTGAAAAATGTGTTTAAACAAGCTTTGAAAATACCTCTTAACTTTTTTGCAATGTTCGTAGGCTTGTTGCTATATACGTTGATTTGAATAATGCAAGAGATATTTTTGAATTTGTTTCCCATCGGTATTGACACCTTTTCAACGGTTATTCACCACGATGTGAACGGAAAAAAGTATCTTTGCAGACGCATACGCGAAACATTTCAAACTGATACATCATGGAGCATCGAAAACTGAAGATTACCGAACTGAACCGCATTAGTACTGAGGAGTTTAAGAAGGCCGAGAAGCTGCCGTTGGTAGTAGTACTGGACAATATACGCAGCTTGCACAACATCGGTTCGGTATTCCGTACGTCGGATGCTTTCCGGGTAGAATGTATTTACCTGTGTGGCATTACGGCCGTTCCTCCCCATCCCGAAATGCACAAGACGGCATTGGGAGCTGAATTCACAGTGGATTGGAAGTATGTTGATAACGCGGTTGAAGCGGTTGATAACTTGAAGAAAGACGGATATACGGTCTATTCGGTGGAACAGGCCGAAGGGAGTATCATGCTGGAAGACATCAAGTTAGACCCGAACCGGAAGTATGCCGTCGTTTTGGGAAACGAGGTGAAAGGTGTGCAGCAGGAAGTGATTGACCATTCGGACGGCTGCATCGAGATTCCGCAATACGGTACCAAGCACTCGCTGAATGTATCGGTTACGGCAGGCATTGTTATCTGGGATTTATTCAATAAATTGAAGTGAGTGGACAAATATTAGTAATTAAC
>CABROZ010000144.1 GCA_902472795.1 uncultured Bacteroides sp.
CAGCCGTTGTCCTCGCGCAGGTCGTAGTTCACTACCTCGGCTCCCAGAATCTTGCTGAGCGACGTGTAGGTGGGGTAGCCCGGATTGGGCACCAGCACCTGCTCGCCGGGATTGACAAAAGCCAGTGTGACGTGCAGGATGCCTTCCTTCGAACCGATCAGCGGTTGTATCTCGGTCTTCGGGTCCAGTTCCACGCCGTACCAGCGCTTGTACCATGCGGCAAAGGCCGAGCGCAGTTCGGGGATGCCTACGTAGGGCATGTAGCCGTGTCCGTCGGGGTTCTGTGCAGCTTCGCACAGCGTGCGGATAGTCTGTTCGGAAGGCGGCATGTCGGGGCTGCCGATGCCTAAGCTGATGACGTCCATGCCTTGGGCATTCATCTGTGCCACTTCTTTCAGCTTCTTCGAGAAGTAGTATTCGCTGACGGAGGACAACCGGTCGGCCGGCTTATAACTCGTAGCTGTATCACAGTGTAGATTTTCCTTCTTCATATTCTCCTAAAATTTTAAGTTCTTTGGTCAGCGGTGTAATAGCCGCGATGGATTGTTTGTATTTCAGCACGTTGTCGAAAACGATATCTACGTAGAACTGGTATTCCCATTCCCGTCCGATGATGGGCAACGACTGTATCTTGGTCAGGTTGATGCGGTAGAACGACAGGATGGACAGCACCTGCGACAGGCTTCCTTCGGTGTGGGGCAGCGTGAATACGATGCTTGCCTTGTTCACCTCGTGCGAGCGGTGGCGGTTCAGTTCGTCCACCTGCCAGGGGTCGGCCACTACTAAGAAGCGGGTGAAGTTGTGCTTGTTCGTCTCGACGCCTTCCTGCAATACCTTCATGCCATACAGTTCGGCAGCGGCCTTCGAGCAGATGGCGGCATGTCCTTTCAGGTGCTCCTTCTGAATGATTTCGGCGCTGAGGGCGGTGTCTTCGGCTTCCACAACCTTGATGTTGGGGTGCTGACTCAGAAATTCGCGGCATTGCATCAGGGCAATGGGGTGCGAGTTGACTTCGGTGATGTCGTCCCAGTCTTCTTCGGGCAGGCAGACGAAGCTGTGCGAGATGCGCAGCTTGTGTTCGCCGATGATTTGCGTACCACTCTGCCGCAGCAGTTCGTGGTTGTATAGCAGGCTGCCTGCGATGGTATTCTCGATGGCCAGCATACCAATCACCTGGCTGTCCCGGCTGATGGACTTGAATACGTCCTCAAATGTAGCGCAGCAGATCAGTTCGATGTCTTCGCCTTCGAAGTATCGGTGGGCTGCAATGTCGTGGAAGGAACCCAGTGTTCCCTGAATGGCTATTCTTTTCATATGTTTTTTTACAGTAACAAAAAATCCCGCTTCCAAGCATGGGAGCGGGATTCATATCTTTAACTTTAAGTTCTTGATTCAGTTCTTAAGCGTCACTGTCACTTGACACATACAAACTCCCGCTCTACTTTGTTGCTAAAGTAAAAGTAAAAGAAGAAGTAATATGCGAAAGTAAACAGATTCATACTTTTGTTTTCTTTTTGTTCTTGATTACGGGGCAAAAGTAATACTTTTCTTTTAATTGCAAGCAATATTCCATGTTTTTTTTGGAAAGAGTATCTATTTTATATTTGTCCCTCTTGTCGCTGTTTCAGATGGGCAGGCGTCTCCGGATGGGAAACGCCTTTCCTGTAGGGTTACACCACTTCTGCACGGTCGGCCGGGAAAACAACTCCCCATTCTGCCCGCAACTGGTCGAGCAGTCGCATGATGGCCAGTGTCTCGGCATGGGGCATGGCGGCAGGTTCCAGTTTGCCCTGGCGAAGGTCGTCCATACAGGCCTGCACTTCGTACTCGTAGCCGCTGATTTTGGGCGGGCAATCGTAGATCTTCACCAGTTGGTGGTCGGCGTCATAGATGGCTGCCTGATTGGGGTTGTTGATGTTGTCCACAATGATGTAGCCTTTATCGCCCGAGATGATGCCCTGGCGGTTGTTGGCGCAGCTCACTGTGGCTTGCAGTGCTGCCATTTTGCCGTCGGCGTAGCGGAAGGAGATGCTGTCCTGGATGTCCACGCCATATTGGTTCTTTACGCAATGCGAACGGATGTCTTCGATGTCGGTTCCGAAAACCATGCGGGCAAAGTTGATGGGATAGACACCGAGGTCGAGCAGGGCACCACCGCACAGTTCGGGTTTGGCAATGCGCTCTTTGAAAGTAGAAGGATAACCTAAGCTGGCCGACAGCAGGTCGGGCGTACCGATGATGCCGCTGTGGGTCAGTTCGCGGATGGTAGCCGAGAAAGGCATATAGCGTATCCAGATGGCTTCGGCGATATAGACTTGTCGCTCTTTGGCCAGTTGCAGCAGGCTTTCCGCCTCGCGTGCATTGGCGGTGAAGGCTTTTTCGCAAAGTACGGCTTTGCCGTGCAGGATGCAGAGTCGTGCATGTTCGTAGTGGTGCGAATGCGGCGTGGCAACATATACGAGGTCGATTTCCGGGTCGGCTACCATTTCTTCGTACGAACTGTAGGCACGTTTGAAGCCCCACTCTTTGGCAAAAGCCTGGGCGCGTTGCAGGTCGCGTGCAGCCACGGCGTAGCAGTTGACGTCTTTCATGTGCTGCAGGGTCGCAGCCATCTGGGTCGCAATCCATCCTGCTCCCAGTATGGCTATATTGTTCTTTTCTTTACTCATAGTGTATGGGTTTATTGTTATTGATGCGGGTCTGCTTATTGTATTCTATGTTTTAGATGTCGGTTTGAAGTATTCCAAGGAAACTTTTTTTCCCAGTCAGGGAATAATATTTCTCCAGTTAGGGAACTTTTATTTCCTGACTGGGGAAAAAACGCGCCTTTACAATCCCAATATATCCGTCTGCCGTCCACCAGGTTGGTTATTGTATTGTCCGTTGAAGGCTTCGCTTTCCTTGGGGTTCAACTCGAGTTCCTTTTTCATGTCTTCGGTAGCGCCTTCCTTGTCGCCGTTCAGCAGTTTGGCACGCCCGCGTCCGTGATAGGCCTGGACGAAGTTGGGGTTCAGCTCGATGGCTTCGTCGAAGAGGGCAATGGCTTCGGTCAGCTTCTTTTGACCGATGTAAAGTTGGCCCAAGCATAGGAATCCCTGTTCGTTGAAGGGGTTCAGTTCGGTGACGTGCGTATAGTCGGCTTCGGCTCCGGCGGTGTCGCCTGTGGCTTCCTTTATCTTTCCGCGCAGCAGGAGGGCACTTTCGTCTTCGTCGTTCTGCGCCAGGATGGCATTGATGTCTTCCATGGCTTCCTTGTATTGATACATTTTGGTCAGGGCTTCGGCACGAAGCAGGCGCGCTTCGGTAAAGTCGTCTTTCAGTACGATGGCTTGTGTGAGGTGGGCGATGCACATCAGGTCGTCTCCCTGTCCGTTGTCGGCTTTGGCCAGCAGATAATGGGCCATGGCGTTGCCTTCTTCGATGGCGATGGCCTTTTGTGCGGCTTCGGCCATGGCAGGATAGTCTTCCTGCATGTAGCATACGTTGGCTAAGGCGAGGTAGGTAGCCGTATGGTTAGAGTCGTGCCGGGTCATGGTCTCCAGCAGGCGGCGGGCTTCGTCCAGTTGGTTGGTCTGGATGTAAACTTGTGCCAGGTAGCCCATTGTTTCGAAGTCGTCCTGAAGTTTCAGGGCTTCGGTGAAGCATTTGATGGCGTAATCGGTGCGTCCCATGCGCTGTGCACGCATGCCGTCGTACTTGAATATCTCAAAGTTTTTCTGGTCGTTTTTTTGCTTTTCGGCTTCCGGATTTTCGGGTTTGCCCGAGAAAAAAGATTTGAAGAATCCCATGGTCGTCTTTGTTTTTTAGTGTTATCATGTTTGAAGGGAGGCTTTGCGCCGACTCCTCCGAACGTGAAGACCGCCGTTGTGTACCTCAAGGATTTACTGAAGAATGCGTCGCGGTTTCACGGAACAAAAATAGTGCAAATCGGGTGCAAATAAAAATTTATTGTCGGGTTTCTGCGGCGGAGGCGGTTGATTTTTCTGTACTTGGGCTCCCTGAGGTTGGAAGTTCGTCAGCAGACGGTGGCTTTCCCGGCTGTTCCGCGCTGAAGTTGCAGCAGGCCGTTGACGGCAAAGATGCGGTGTTTGTCCAACAGCAGTTGCAGGGCTTCGGTGGCGTCTTCGCGACTGATGCCAAGCTTTTCGGTAACGGCCGACGGGGGCAGAGGCCCTTCGGCAAGCAGTTGCAGGACGGACTGGCACAGTTGTTCGAACTCGTTGTCGGAAGAACCTTTCTTGTGGTGGAGTCTGATGCACGTGTCGCACTGCCCGCAGTTGTGCTCGTTCTTTTCGCCAAAGTAGAAGAGCAGGATGCGGCTGCGGCATATCAGGTCGTTCTCGACGTACTCGATCATGTAGTCGATGCGGTCTTCGTAGCGTTGTTTCCGTTCTTCGTAAACGGAGCGAGGGATGTGGATGTCTTTGATATCGACCCGTTCGCGCGTGTATATTATATAAGGTATCTTCTTCTGCGGGATGTAGCTG
>CABROZ010000145.1 GCA_902472795.1 uncultured Bacteroides sp.
TGACAAGGCGTTTGTAACGAGCCGTCTCAAGCGGCACTTTATCAAACAGGTCATGCCGAACCTTGTAAACTTATTGACTGAAGCCTTGTTAACCGATAAGTTGAGCACTTGCGAAACTTAAATTATTTAATAAACTGGCAAAACTAAAAAACTCAAAAACTTAAAAACTCAAAACTTAAAATCCTACTTCAGCGGACTCCCTTTGTGAATCTTCGGCGGGAGCTGGTAGTTATGCACACTGCCGCCACTGTAGGGTTGGGTTTCGAAGCTGCGTGTGGTGGCTTCGCTGCTTATCACGTCGTTGGCTTTGAAGTCTTCGTAGCTAAACTCTTCGCCTGCATATTGCTTGATGCGTTTCACGATGGCCATACGGCTGATGGTGCTGTAGTAGGGGATGTCGTTGTTCATACAGCTGTTCTGCTCCGAACGGAACACGCCCCGACTGTGCATATAGCCCCCTTCGAATATATCGACAAAGTCGCTGTATTTCTCGTCAAATATCAGCTGGCTCCAGGGCACTTCGTTCATCTTGCCGGTCAGCGACAGATTTTCGTACCAGCCTAAGGCTTTGGCCATGTTGAACTCATAAACATGTCCGCAGCAAGTACATGTGCAGAAGTCGATGAACGCATTGTGATAGATGTACTCGTCACCCAGTTTGCCGAATCCGTGTCCGCCTGCTTCGTGCTGAATCACTCCGCGTGTGTCGAGTGGATAACCATATGTGCTGAGCGGGCAGAAGGCAATGGCCGATCCGTCTTCCCACATCTGGCAGATGCCACCGTAGTCGGTGCTGTTGGGCACCACAATGACGAGCGATTCCTTCAGATTGTCCTTTGTCACGGTAGGCATTCTCAGCGCATAGTCAAAGACAGCATCGTAGTCGCATCTCAATCCTACGCCGCCGGTATATGTCGTTTCAAATTTGGCATAGCGGATGGTGTTGACCGTACCGATACCTGTTTCCGGCGATACGGCAATGGCAGTATAGACGTTGAAGTAGTCGCGATAGCTCTTGTACGGCTCTATGCCGAAGAAGTTCTCTACCTGATCCTGCATGTCTTTCATATACTTGCCGTCCGAAATGTCCTTGGCATCGTATCCATCGCCTAAGAAGACGAGATTGATGCCACCCCGGTTGCCTTTGGTAGCTTCCTGCAAGTTGATAATTTCGTCTTCGGCATAGATATAGTCGTATTGCGATACGGTACACTTGTGGCGATAGTCCTGGTCTTTCAGCTTGAATACGATTTCTCCGCTACGCATGGGGCTTCCCGATGACATCTGATGGATGGTCAGCGTCACTTCTGTCTTCTTGCTGCCCTCGTTCTGCGACAGCGAGCACCAGTCCGGCTTGCTTTCTACTATCCAGTCGCCTTCCGCATCCACAATCAGTGTACGGGTACATTCGGTATTGATGGCGTTGGCTATGCTGGGCCGGCATACCAGCTCGCGATGGGCGGCAATGCGCTTGAAGTCGCTCCACCCCGATGCTGCCTGATATTGCTGAATGGCACTTTCGGGTACTTCGAGGGTGAAGTTGTCTTTGGCTACACCGTCGAAGGCTCCAGCCTGTACATGTGGCGGTATGGTTCCTTTGCAGACAATGCTGCCGATGCCATAACATTGGTAGAATGCTTCGTTCTGAATGCTTTCCAAACTTTCGGGCAGGATGATGCCCTCCAATCCCCAACAATTATAGAAAGCACCTTGGCCAATACTTAAGACTCCTTCCGGTATTTCAAGGGTACCCATCAGACGCCAATTGGATCCGCTAAAATAACTGCCAAAAACATTCGAACCAATGGTTCTTAGTCCTTGTGGAAGTTTCAGCTCTCCTGAAAAGTCGCAGCCGCAAAATACACTGTTGCTGAGTACGACTAAGTCTTTAGGTAATGTCTGTTCTCCTTTGAAGTGAGTATCCTGAAAAGCCGCTTCACCGATGGTTATAATACCGTCGTGCAAGGTCAGTGTTCCATCAAATCCGCATGATGCAAAAGCAGTTTCCGGAATGGCTGTCACTTCTTGCGGAATGGTCAGGCTTCCGGTCAGATTCCTGCAATTATGGAAGGCTCCGGATTCGATGGTTTTCAGTTTGTCAGGCAGGTGTAGCGAACCATACAGATTGGTACATTCTGCAAAGCAGGTAGTGCCTATGTATTCCAGATTAGTGGGTAGTATCAGTTCGCAGGTAAAACCACAATATCCGAATGTACCGCCATACCACCAGCGGTCCCAACCATCTCCAAGGGATTTCAACGTGCTTGGCAAGGATAATGTTCCTGTCAGATTTTTACAGTTATAGAATGCACCGGCTTCAATTTTGGTTACGCCTTCTGGAATTATCAGTGAACCTGTCAGGTTTTTACACTCGGTGAATGCTCCAACATTAATGATTTTAAGCTTATCGGGTAATATTAGCTGGAGTAGTGAATTCTTATTAGCCATCGCTCCTTCCGGAATCTCATCCTCATCATAAGTGCGTGGTTGGCACGATCCGCTTCCAAAATGTAAGAGTTTATCTGTACGTGCTATTTTGACTTCCTTCAGATTCAATGCTTTTAGCATAGGCATGGAATCCCGCATAAAGTAGAAGTCAATACCATTGATTTCTCCTGTTATTTTCAGGTTTTCGACTTCCATATAGTCTTTTTTATTTGCCGTAATCGAGTCCTTCAGATGTCCCGCAGTAGAGTTGATGACGATGTATTCCTTCATGGTGGCATCGTGCGACACGTCGTCGTTCTCCCAGGCGGTGATGGATTCGCCTGCCAGTTTGAAGGTATATTCGCCCGTCGATTCCTTTTTGTTCACCTGGATGGTGAAGTTGTGCATCTTGCCGCTGACGTAGGTGAAGGCTTCGTCTTTGCTGAAGTTATAGACTACACCGTTGACGGTGATGCTGAACAGCTGTGTGCCTGCCGAAATGGTTTGTGGCACTACGATGCCGCGGAATACGTCATCTTTCACGTAGGGGATGATGCCGGTAGGGCTTACTTCGCCTGTAGCACTGACGCTTCCGTCGGCCAGGTTGATAACGGCTTTCTGCTTGGTGTTCTTTATCAATACCTGTTTTTCAAGTCCGGCCCATTCACCTTCGGCAAAACCTTCGCCTTCGGTCAGCGTGATGCGCGGGCTACTCATGCGGTGGCGCATCGGCAGCCGGATCACCCTTTCGGTAGGCGAAACTTTCAGCGTCTTTCCCCACAGGAAGTCGCTGGCTTCGTAGCCGCCCATTTCGTTGCTGGTGGTAGAAGTGGACTGATCTTTTTTCACTTCGAAAGCATAGGCATTGACGTCCTCGGGCGAGCCGAAGGGGTAGTATCCGTAAATGTCGATGTGCGTATGATCGTCTTTCCAATAGACGTCATAAGCCGAGTTCCACTTGTAGGCGGCTTCGTCGAACGTATGCTTCACGTTGTCGCCGCGGTTGCCGCTGTTTTGCAGTGTTCCCGGCGTGCTTCCCTGATAGTCCACGATATAGACTCCCATGACGTCGCCGTCGCAGAAACCGTTGTCGTTGACACGCGTCACGGCTACCTGTTCTATCTCTCCGGACAGTACAATGGGGCGTCTGCTCTCCTCCTGCGATCCGTTCGGACCGAAGGTGTCATCGTTGCACGATGCCAGTGCTCCGACGAGCATCAGCATGGTCAAGCTGTGAATGATGTTGCTTCTCATATATGAGTTCTATTTAATTTATTTAAGTTTCGCAAGTTTATTAATAGGTTGTAGTTCAGGAATTAAGAAGTTAAGCCAATACCTTATTCATCATTCTTCATTTTCTCGTCTATTGGCTTTAACTTCTAAGTCCACCTTGGTGGGCGATAACTTCTTCTAATTCCTTTAACCTCTTCAAGTTTGTTCTGTTTATTCAGCTACTCCGCCATGGTCCTCACCATCGTCAGTCCAGTCGCCGATGTCCACGTTGATGCCGTTGCTGGTTTTCTTGACGGTGATGGTGAACGTATGCCGTTTTCCGCCGACAAAGCTGAATTCCTTTTTCAGGTTGAATTCCTGTCCGTCGATGGTTATGGTGAACAGGTTGTCGGTCATCGCGATGCTTTGCGGAATGATCAGAGCCTTGAACTCGTTGTTCTTGCCGCGCAGGAAGGATACCGATTCTTTCTGCGTGCCGGGACTGACACTACCATCTTGCAAGTTCACCGTAGCCTGGCACACAGCCTGGTTCAGCCTGACACGTACGTCCGCGGCTTCTATCCCTTCGGTGGTGAATCCGTTTCCCGCACTGACTTTGACTACCGCACAGCTGAAAAGATGGTTCAGCGTGATGCCTACCGCCTTTTCGGTAGGCGAAACTTTCAGCGTCTTTCCCCACAGGAAGTCGCTGGCTTTGTAATTCGTCTCGGTGCTCTGGTCGGTCAGCGTTTTCACAGGCAGCGCCTTGACGTCGG
>CABROZ010000146.1 GCA_902472795.1 uncultured Bacteroides sp.
AATCAGGCCGATGGCGAGGATCTGGTGCTTACTTCCGCCTGCAACTATTATGAGGGAGTGACGCAGAAGGAAGCCGAAGACTTTTATAATGCGATGAAGGATCCGAAGGACGAAACGCCTATCTCTTACGGACTGAACAGCCGCTTAGTGAAGGAAAACGGAAAAATTCAGGAGAAAGTATGGAAGGTCGGCGGTCTTTACGGACAGGCACTCGAAAAGATTGTCTATTGGTTGAAGAAGGCCGAGACTGTAGCCGAAACGCCCGAACAGAAGGCTGTTATCGCCAAACTGGTGGAATATTATGAAACGGGCGACCTGAAGACGTTCGATGACTATGCCATCCTTTGGGTAAAGGACTTGAATTCGCGTATCGACTTCGTCAACGGATTCACCGAGAGTTATGGCGATCCGCTGGGAATGAAGGCCAGCTGGGAGTCGTTGGTCAACTTCAAGGACCTGGAGGCAACCCGCCGTACCGAGATTATCAGCAGCAATGCCCAGTGGTTCGAGGATCATTCGCCCGTCGATAAGCAGTTCAAGAAGGAAAAGGTAAAAGGTGTATCGGCCAAAGTGATTACCGCTGCCATCCTGGCCGGTGACTTGTATCCCTCCACGGCAATCGGAATCAACCTGCCCAATGCCAACTGGATTCGCAGTCAGCACGGTTCCAAGTCGGTCACCATTGGCAACATAACCGATGCTTACAACAAGGCTGCTCATGGCAATGGCTTCAATGAAGAGTTCGTTTATAGCCAGGCCGAGCTGGACAACATCAACAAATATGCCGATCTGACCGATGAACTTCACACCGACTTGCACGAGTGTCTGGGACATGGTTCCGGCAAATTGCTTCCGGGTGTCGATCCTGATGCACTGAAGGCCTACGGCTCTACCATCGAAGAAGCACGTGCCGACTTGTTCGGTTTGTATTACGTAGCCGATCCTAAACTGGTTGAATTAGGCCTTTTGCCCGATGCCGATGCTTATAAGGCGCAGTTCTACACCTATCTGATGAATGGTCTGATGACGCAGTTAGTGCGTATCGAGCCGGGTAATCAGATTGAGGAAGCCCACATGCGCAACCGTGCCTTGATAGCCCGTTGGGTGTACGAGAAGGGCGCTGCCGATAAGGTGGTCGAACTGAAGAAGAAAGACGGCAAGACCTACGTGGTAGTGAACGACTACGCCAAAGTTCGTACCCTGTTCGGCGATCTGTTGGCCGAGATACAGCGTATCAAGTCAACCGGCGATTTCGAGGCAGCCCGTCAGCTGGTCGAGAACTATGCCGTGAAGGTCGATCCTGAACTTCATGCCGAGGTGCTCGAACGCTACAAGAAGCTGAATCTGGCTCCTTACAAGGGATTTGTCAATCCGAAGTACGAGGCCGTTACCGATGCCAATGGCAATATCACCGATGTGAAGGTGACCTACGACGAAGGTTATGCCGAGCAGATGCTTCGCTATAGCAAGGATTATGCTACTCTGCCTTATGTCAACGAATAAGGCTTGAGGTCGCTTTGTTTGGATAATTCAGGCACGGATTGCACGGAAAAACACGGGGAGGAAAATAAAGATAATCCGTGAAAATCCGTGTCATCCGTGCCTAAAATGATTTTATATACCACATTTGAATGATGGACTTACACGAACAACTGAAAGATATCAAGACTCAACTCCGCCTTTCGATGAACGGCGCCGTGTCGCAAAGCATGCGCGAGAAAGGTCTTGTCTATAAACTGAATTTTGGTGTGGAACTGCCGCGCATCAAAAGCATTGCCGCCGCTTACGCGAAAGACCATGCGCTGGCGCAGGCCTTGTGGAAAGAAGACATTCGCGAATGCAAGATTCTGGCCGGTCTGCTGCAACCCGTTGAAACGTTCTATCCCGAGATTGCCGATATCTGGGTGGACACCATGCCCAACAACGAGATAGCCGAACTTACTTCGATGAATCTTTTCCAGCATTTGCCGTATGCTCCGGCCAAGGCTTTACAGTGGATTGCCGATGAACGCGAGCTTGCACAGGTCTGCGGTTTCCTGACCATTGCCCGTCTGCTGATGAAGAAGGGCGACATGACCGACCGCGTGGCCAATGAATTTCTCGATCAGGCAGTTTGTGCTTTTCTGTCGGGAGGGTATCAGGTACGCAGTGCCGCTATGGCCGCCATTCGTCGCTTCATGCAGCACAGCGAAGAGCATGCCTTTATGGTTTGTCGCCGTGTCGAGGGGATGAAGGATTCTTCCCAAGAATCGGAACAGCTTTTATACGGTTTGGTAAAGGATGAAGTAGGAGGGTAAAGACGTCTTCCTCCTTCATCGTATTTTTTTCATCCTTTCTTTCTTGCTTTCAACAAAAAAGGCTTAACTTTGTAAGCTGTAAGTAACTGAATCCCGATATGGAAAGTCAGAATGTGAAAGATACGGTCAGACAGATATTCACCGAATATCTCAATGCGCACGGGCATCGCAAGACACCCGAACGTTACGCCATACTCGATACCATCTATTCCATCGACGGGCATTTCGACATCGATACGCTTTATTCGCTGATGGCCGACCAGGAGAATTTCCGCGTCAGCCGCGCCACCCTCTACAATACCATTATCCTGCTTATCAATGCCCGGCTGGTCATCAAGCACCAGTTCGGCACCTCTTCGCAGTACGAGAAATGTTATAATCGCGATACTCATCATCACCAGATCTGTACACAGTGTGGCAAGGTGACCGAGTTTCAGAATGAGGAGTTGCAGCATGCCATTGAAAATACCAGACTGGGGCGTTTCAATCTGACGCACTATTCATTGTACATGTATGGCCTGTGCAGCAAATGCGAGCGTGCCAACAAACGGAAAAACAAGAACAACAATAATAAGAAAGAAAAATGAAAGTTGACATTCTATTAGGATTGCAATGGGGCGACGAAGGCAAGGGCAAAGTCGTTGACGTATTAACTCCGAGATACGATGTAGTAGCACGTTTTCAGGGTGGACCGAATGCCGGTCATACGTTGGAATTCGAAGGACAGAAATATGTACTCCGTTCCATCCCCTCAGGCATTTTCCAAGGTGACAAGGTGAATATCATCGGCAACGGTGTTGTGCTCGATCCGGCTTTGTTCAAGGCTGAGGCCGAAGCGCTGGAAGCTTCCGGACATCCGTTGAAGGAACGTTTGCACATCTCCAAGAAGGCACATCTCATCTTGCCGACCCATCGTCTGCTGGACGCTGCTTACGAAGCAGCCAAGGGCGATGCCAAAGTAGGTACGACCGGTAAGGGAATCGGCCCTACATATACCGACAAGGTCAGCCGTAACGGTGTGCGCGTAGGCGATATTCTGCACAACTTCGAGCAGAAATATGCAGCTGCCAAAGCCCGTCACGAACAAATTCTGAAAAGCCTGAACTATGAATACGACCTGACGGAACTCGAAAAGGCCTGGTTCGAGGGCATCGAGTATCTGAAGCAGTTCCATCTGGTGGACAGCGAGCACGAAGTGAACAATCTGCTGAAGGCAGGCAAGTCCGTGTTGTGCGAAGGAGCGCAAGGCACCATGCTCGACATTGATTTCGGTTCTTATCCGTTTGTTACTTCTTCCAATACAATCTGTGCCGGAGCCTGCACAGGTCTGGGAGTAGCCCCCAATAAGATAGGAGACGTTTATGGCATTTTCAAGGCCTACTGTACCCGTGTGGGAGCAGGTCCGTTCCCTACCGAACTGTTCGACGAGACTGGCGAGAAGATCGGTGCGCTGGGACATGAGTTTGGAGCAGTGACAGGTCGTAAACGTCGCTGTGGCTGGATCGACTTAGTCGCTTTGAAGTACTCAGTGATGATCAATGGTGTCACCAAACTGATTATGATGAAGAGTGATGTGCTCGACACGTTCGACACCATCAAGGCTTGTGTCGCTTACAAGATGAACGGTGAAGAAATCGATTACTTCCCCTTCGACATTACCGAAGGAGTTGAGCCCATCTATGCGGAACTGCCGGGTTGGAAGACCGACATGACCAAGATGCAGAGCGAGGACGAATTCCCCGAAGAGTTCAACGCCTACCTCACCTTCCTCGAAGATCAGTTGGGTGTGCCTATCAAGATTGTATCAGTAGGTCCCGACCGCGAGCAGACAATCGAAAGATATACCGAAGAATAATTCGGAACTTATATATAAGAGGGCGTGCCAAAGTAAAGATCGGCACACAGATTACACGGATGATGCTTATTTTCATGAGGCTGCTCTATGGTCAGCCAGAGATAAGTTTTTAGCGGTCATCTGTTTAACCAGTATCATCTGTGTGCTGTTCTCTGCTGGGGTACACCCTCTTCCTTTTATTGGAAATTCTTAGAAGCTGTTTTGATTTCATTCGATAAATTTGTTAAGCATGATTTGGATGAATGC
>CABROZ010000147.1 GCA_902472795.1 uncultured Bacteroides sp.
TAAACTATAAACCTTAAACTATAAACCTTAAACTATAAACCTTAAACTATAAACCCTAAACAATAAACCCTAAAATATAAACCCTAAGATATGGCAAAGAAAGATTATATACAGGCCAACAAAGACTGGCTGACGGCAAAGGCTGCCGAAGAGGGAGTGATGCCACTGCCGAAAGGTATCTATTACAAGGTACTGGCTTCCGGAAAGGGTGACGGACCACAGCCTACCCCACGCAGCATTGTGACTGCCCACTACACGGGATGGACCATCAACGGCAAGAAGTTCGACAGCAGTCGTGGCGGTGTGCCCATAGCTTTCCGGCTGAACGAACTGATAGAAGGATGGATCGTAGCCATGCAGCAGATGCATGTGGGTGACAAATGGGAAATCTATATCCCCGCCGAAATGGGTTACGGAAAATTTTCGCAACCGGGCATTCCCGGAGGTTCGACACTGATCTTCGAAATAGAGCTGCTGGGAATAGGGTAGAAAGAATGAAGAATGAAGAATGAAGAATGAAAAGTGAAGAATGAGGAACAGAGAATGAAAAATAACCTGTTGTCCGAACGGCTCACCTACAACGGTGACAACGGAACGCATACCCATGTGCACCTGCTCAACTATTCGGCAGAGCACTTCAACGAGATTGTCTGCAAGGATTTTGAAGAGATTGCCGCACAGACATCGCCCGACGACAAACTGTGGATAAGGGTGCACGGACTGAAAGACACGGAGTACATCAGGAACCTGTGTACTTACTTCAACATCAACTTCCTGATGATGCAGGACATCCTGAATGTGGATCACCCGAGCAAGATAGAGAAGAACGGTGACTTTAACTTTGTCGTGACACGCATTTTCCAGAACGACACCGCCATCGCTGTCCGGCTGATACAAGGCAAAAACGTGGTGCTGACCTTCACCGAAGTGGAAGCGGGATTCTTTGACGATGCTGCACAGGCCCTGCAGAAGAATGTGCTGAAAATACGGACACGGTCGTCGGACTATCTGTTTTCGGTGCTCTTCAACGAAGTGGTGTCGAGCTACGTTTCGCAGGCCATTGAGATAGGCGACCAACTGGACGACCTGGAGTCGGAACTGCTGGCCGCGACTACCAGCTACAACATACGCATGCAACTGCAAATGCTGAGGAAACGGTATATGGAAATAAAACGTACCGTCGTGCCGCTGAAAGACCAGTACTCGCGCATCCTGCACCCCGACTCGGAACTGATCAGCGAAACAAACCGCCCCTTCTTCAACGACGTCAACGACCACCTGCTAAACGCCGTACAGCTGACTGAAGGATGCCGGGAGACCCTGTCGTCGCTTATGGACCTGTATATATCGAACAGCGACATGCACATGAACTACATCATGAAACGGCTGACCATCGTATCGACCATCTTTATCCCACTAACCTTTCTGGTAGGCGTATGGGGCATGAACTTCAAGTTTATGCCCGAACTGGACTGGAAGTACGGCTACATCATGGCATGGGGAATCATGCTGGTTGCCGGATTAGCCTCGTACCTGATATTGCGCTCAAGGAAGTGGCAATAAGCAAATCTTTGTAAAAAGCATCGGAGATTGTAATAAATTACGTACCTTTAGCGCCCCTAATGAAAAATGAAGAATGAAGAATGAGGAATGAAGAATTAGAAATGAAGAAATTCTGCAGCTCATTAACCATTCATCATTAATCATTAATCATTAACCATTAACCATTTACCATTAACCATTAAAATAAGCAAATGATGAAGAAACTTACTTATGTATTGGCAGCAGCCTTGTTGGCTGCCTGCAACAGTGGAAACAACGGTTATACCATCACAGGAACCGTAGAAGGTGCCAACGACGGCGACATGGTATATCTGCAGGGAGTAGAAGGTCGTCAGTTGGTGAAACTGGATTCGGCTGTCATCAAGAACGGCGCATTCACCTTCACCGGAAAACAGGATACGGCCGTGAGCCGCTACCTGACCTATCAGAACAACGAAAGCAACGGCTTGGCCATGGACTTCTTCCTGGAGAACGGTAAGATTGCCATTCAGCTGACCAAGGACAACGACTCGGCTACCGGTACACCGAACAACGATGCTTACCAGGAAATCAGATCGCAGATCAATACGCTGACAAAGCAGATGGAGACCATGTACAGCGCACTGTCGGACACCACACTGACCGATGAACAGCGTGAGGCCAAGGGCAAGGAAATCGAAGCGCTGCAAGAGAAAATGATTGGCGTGGCAAAGGATGGAATCGCCAAGAACATCACCAAGCCGGTAGGCATATATCTGCTGAAACAGAATTACTACTACATGGATGTGAACGAACTGGATCCGCTGATGTCGCAGATCCCGGCCATGTATGACCAGGACGAAGCAATTGTCCGCATCAAGGACAACGTGCAGCGGATGAAGACGACTGCCGTAGGACAGAAGTTCACTGACTTTGAAATGCAGACTCCCGAAGGCGAGAATGTGAAACTGTCCGACTATGCCGGCAAAGGCAAGGTGGTACTGGTTGACTTCTGGGCAAGCTGGTGTGGCCCGTGCCGTCGCGAGATGCCGAACTTGGTTGATCTGTATGCCAAATACAAGAACAAGAACTTCGAGATTGTAGGTGTTTCGCTGGATCAGAGTGGAGAATCCTGGAAGAACGCCATCAAACAGCTGAACATCACCTGGCCGCAGATGTCGGACCTGAAATACTGGGATTGCGAAGGCGCCAAGCTGTATGCCGTAAGCAGCATTCCTCACACAGTGCTGATTGACAAGGACGGTACCATCCTGGCACGCGGTCTGGCAGGCGAAGAACTGCAGGAAAAGCTGGCTGAAGTGATGAAATAACTTGCCACCTTAAATTCTTAAACCCTAACGGGAAGGTGTGCCAAAGAAGGAGGAGCAACCCGACTTCGCGAACGGCACACCTTCCCGTTACCTTTTTTGTTCCTGTAACGACAATCGGTTGATAAAGAAGCCACCTCTCCCATTTCTTACCATTTGATAATTTTTGCCGGCAGGATTTGTTATACCTTTGCGGACTCAAACACAGAGAATCAGATATGGAAAGCAAAAAAGAAACTTTGAAAGACAGCATCGACTTCGGAAGCATGCACATCCCTACCCTGTTCAGGAAACTGTTGATACCAACGGTATTGGGAATGGTATTCTCGGCCATCTTCATCATCACGGACGGCATCTTCGTGGGCAAAGGCATCGGCAGCGACGCGCTGGCGGCGGTCAACATCACCGCACCGCTCTTCCTTATCAATACGGGGGTAGCACTGATGTTCGGTATCGGGGCATCGGTCGTGGCCTCCATTCACCTGTCGCACGGCAAGCCGAAGGTGGCGCGCATCAACGTGACACAGGCGGTGATCGTCTCGTCCCTGCTGCTCATTGCTTATGCCGTGGCCATCCTAAGCAACGTGGAGCAGGTTGCCCTTCTGCTGGGCAGCAGCGAACGTCTGCTTCCGCTGGCCGTGGAATACATGTACTGGTTTGTGCCTTTCCTGGTATTCAGCGCACTGCTCAGTTCGGGCATGTTCTTCGTACGGTTAGACGGTTCGCCCAACTACGCCATGGTGTGCAACATCATCCCGGCGCTCATCAACATTGTGTTGGACTACGTGTTTATCTTCATTTGCCGGTGGGGTATGTTCGGTGCGGCATTGGCCACCAGTCTGGGCTACATCGTCGGGGCACTGATGATACTGGTCTATCTGATGCAACGCCGTCACGTCATCCGCCTGGAACGCATCAAGCTGAGCCTGAAGAGCCTGCGACTGACGGTGCGCAACGTGGGCTACATGATGCGGTTGGGACTGTCCACCTTCTTGTGCGAGGCGGCCATTGCGACCATGATGTTTGTGGGCAACTATGTATTTATCCACTATTTAGGCGAGGACGGTGTGGCGGCATACAGCATCGCCTGCTACTTCTTCCCCATTATCTTTATGATCTACAACGCCATCGCCCAGTCGGCACAGCCCATCCTGAGTTACAATCACGGGGCGGCACAGCCGGAACGGGTACGGTCGGCCTTTCGACTGGCACTGTGGACAGCAGTAGCATGCGGGATAGTGGCCTTCCTTGTCACGGAGTTCTTTACCGAAGCAATTGTAGGCATGTTTGTGGACCGGGGATGTGCCGCCTACAACATCGCCGTGCAGGGACTTCCGCTCTTTGCAGCAGGCTTCGTGTGCTTCGGAGTGAACATCGTGTCCATCGGCTATTTCCAAAGTGTGGAGCGCGACCGTCCGGCCATGGCCGTCACCCTGCTGCGTGGCTTCATCTTAGTATTGCTGTGCTTCTGGCTGCTGCCCATCCTGATGGGGACGCCGGGCATCTGGCTGG
>CABROZ010000148.1 GCA_902472795.1 uncultured Bacteroides sp.
CGTGAAACCGGTCGGCCTTTTCGAGGAAGGAGACGATACGTTCCATACGTGCCAATCCTTCTTCGCGGGTGACGTAGCCGCGGTCTATACCGGCAAGTATAGCCATGATGCCGAAGCCGCTTCCACCGGACGTGATTACGTTCTGGTCGTTCTCCGGATAGACACCGTCCATGTGGATGCGTTCGCGTGCCAGTCCGCTGTTGGGCTCGGCACCTTCCCAGAAGTAGTTGAAGGTACGGCGCTGTACGGTGTCCATCAGGGCATCGTCGCTCAGCCGGTCTTCTTTGGCGGCGGGGCTTTTGCATTGCGTGAAACCGAGCAACAGCAGGAACAATAATAAACAGTATTGTATTTTCATTGTACCAATGCTTACTTGTTTTTTTATCATTTACTTATCTATATTCATTGCACGGTCAATTCAACAAGTATAGGACAGTGGTCGGAAAGGTAGCTGTTCTCCGGTTTGTCTTGGATAACGCGGTAGCGGTCTATCTTTGCGCTTTTAGTCACGAAGACATAGTCCAGCAGTACGCGTTCCTCCACCGGCAGACGGCCGAAGTCATGGAAAGACCAGGACGGACCGTAGGTGACGGCAGCTGTCTTTGCGGCATTTTCCATTCCTCCCTTTTCCAGCGTTTGCAGAGGTTCTTCACCGGGCGTACAGTTAAAGTCACCAGTGATGATGGCGGGCATGTCCGGTGCTATCTCCTTGATTTTGTCGAGAATGAGTTGCACGCCCTCTTTGCGGGCTGTCTTTCCGTCGTTGTCCAGATGGGTGTTGAAATATACAAACTTTTGTCCGTTGTTCTTTTCCTGCAGTATCGCCCAGGTGGTGACACGGTTGTAGGAAGCGTCCCAGCCCTTGATGCCGATAGTTTCGGGTTGCTCGCTGAGGGAGAAATTACCGTATTCCACCAGTGTAAATCGGTCGGTCCGGAAGAATATCGGGCAGTATTCGCCTGCTTCCTTGCCGTCGTCGCGCCCCACACCGAGTGCTGTGTATTGCGGCAGCCCGCGTTTTAGGTCTTCCATTTGGTTGTGAAGCACTTCCTGCATGCCCAGCAAGTCGGGGCTGTAGTAGGCTATCATACGGCAGGCGTCACCCTTGCGGTAATTCCAGTTGTTTACACTGTCCGAAGGAATATCCAGGCGGACATTGAACGTCATCACTTCCAGCGGCTGTCCGTTCTGTGCGGAGGGCTGGCTCTTGCAGCTGCCAAGGAGCAGAATGCTGCAAAAACAAAGGAGTAAAGTAGTATATCTCATGTTTTCTTGTTTTTAGAGTGCAATATTAAATATTTTATTTTATTTCAGTGTCAGTCGGGCTGTCTTTTCTGCCTGGCTGCTGCCACCTATCATCACATCGAAATCTCCCGGCTCGGCCACGTGGTTGAGGTCGTAGTCGTAGAAGCGGAGCAGCTCAGGGGTAATCTTGAAGGATACGGTCTTGCTTTCGCCCGCTTTCAGGAACACCTTTTCAAAGCCTTTCAGCTCGCGTACGGGGCGGGTAATGCTGCCTACGAGGTCGCGGATATAGAGCTGCACGACTTCTGCGCCGTCACGCTTACCGGTATTGGTCACGGTGACTACGGCAGTGGTGGAGCCATTTTGTCCCATGACCGGGGTACTGAGGGCGATGTCGCTGTACTGGAAAGTGGTGTATGAGAGCCCGTAGCCGAAGGGATACAGCGGTTCATTGTCCACATCCAGATAGTTGCTGCGGAACTTCTCGAACCAATTGCCGGCAGCCAGCGGGCGACCGGTATTCTTGTGGTTGTAGAATAAAGGTATCTGCCCTACGTTCTTCGGGAAAGTCATGGTCAGCTTACCGCTTGGGTTCACGTCACCGAACAGTACGTCGCCGATGGCGTATGCCGCTTCACTGCCACCGAACCATACGTTCAAGATAGCGGGCACATGTTCCTGCTCCCAGGTGAGCGTCAGCGGTCGGCCGGTGAAGAGGGTCAGTACAACGGGCTTTCCGGTCTTCAGCAAGGCTTCCAGCAGGGTGCGTTGCACGTCGGGGATATCGAGGTCGGTACGGCTCGAGCTTTCACCGCTCATTTCGGAAGACTCGCCCAGGGCGGCTACAATCACGTCGGCACCGGAGGCCACCTTCAAAGCTTCGTCCAGCAGTTCCTTATCCGTACGGTTGTCCCGGCCCAGCGATCGGCCGAATAGGGTGGCGCGTTCCTCGTAGGCTACATCACCGATGAGGTTGCTGCCTTTGGCGTAGGTGATGTTCACCCGGCCGGCTGTCATCTCCTTCAGTCCTTCGTACAGAGAGGGATAGTCATCCAGGCGTGCGGCAACACTCCAGGTACCGGGCATGTTGCTGCGGGTATTGCCCAGAGGGCCGATGACGGCGACGGTGCCTTGCTTCTCTAAGGGAAGGACAGGACGAGAAGACTTCTTGCCTTGTCCCTCAAAAGGTTCGTTTTTCAGCAGCACAAAGCTTTCGGCGGCAATCCGGCGTGCGGCGTCGCGGTGCTCGCGCGTAAAGATGTCGCGTGCGGGACGGCTGAGGTCGCAGTATTTGTAAGGGTCATCAAACAGCCCTAACTTGTATTTCGCTTCAAGGATGCGGCGGCAGGCTGCATCCAGCGTCTTCATGGTTATTTTGCCTTCGGTGAACGACTTTTTCAACGTGCCCACGAAACCTTCGCTCACCATATCCATGTCCACACCGGCGTTGAGCGCACGAGCGGAAACGGTCTGCAGGTTGCCGATTCCGTGTTCCACCATTTCGGAGATACCGGTAAAGTCGGTCACCACAAAACCGTTGAAGCCCCATTGTTTGCGCAGCACGTTTGTCATCAGCCAGTGGTTGGCGGTGGCGGGCACGCCGTCCACTTCGTTGAAGGAGGCCATTACACTGCCCACTCCGGCATGGACGGCTGCTTCATAGGGGTACATGTATTCGTTGAACATGCGGTTGCGGCTCATGTCTACGGTGTTGTAGTCGCGTCCGGCTTCTCCGGCACCGTACAGTGCGAAGTGCTTGACGCATGCCATGATTTCGTCGTTCCGTGTCAGTTGGTCGTTCAGGTCTTTTCCCTGATACCCCAACACCATGGCGCGGGCGATGGCGCCTCCGAGGAACGGGTCTTCGCCCGACCCTTCGGATACACGTCCCCAGCGCGGGTCACGGCTGATGTCCACCATCGGGCTGAAGGTCCATGAGATGCCGTCGGCACTGGCTTCGATGGCGGCGATGTCCCACGTGCAGGAGAGGCCGAGAGGGATGGGGAAGATGGTCTCATAGCCATGTATCACATCCATGCCGAACAGCAGGGGGATGCCCAGGCGGGAGTTCTCTACGGCCAGTTTCTGTACGTCGCGTATCTTGGCCACTCCTTTCAGATTGAAAAGCCCTCCCACGAGCCCCTGCTCAATCTTCTTGGCCACGTCGCTGCTCTTTGCCTGACCGGTGGTGATCTCTCCGGTCACGGGCAGGTTGAGCTGGCCGATTTTCTCTTCCACAGTCATCCGGCGCATCAGTGCGTCGATGAAGCGGTCCATGTCCTGCGGAGACTTCTGCGCCTGCACGGTGGCGGTGACGCCTATTAAAGCGGTCGCGAGCAGCAGACTTGTTCTCTTGAAAATTTTCTTCATATTCATATTGAATTAATTGTTTGTAAGTATGTTCCCTTCATTGTTTTTAGATTGCCGTCACTCTATTGCAGTAGTGCTATGACTTCTTTGCAACGGTGCTGCAATTTCTCTGCAGTGATACTGCAAACGGTTTGCAGCGCTACTGCAACTGCTTTGCAGCGACACTGCAACTGTTGTGCAGTGCTACTGCAACACCTTTGCAGTGCCACTGCAAAAAGTTTGCAGCTCTTTGCAGTAGCAATGCTTTGATTGCAAGTAAGTTATGAAACAGACCTTTTGCCATTGATTGGGCCGGCTGTTTCCTTTGGCCGGGTATCAATAGTCGGGGTTCTGCACCAGTACTCCGTTCGATTTGTCTATCTCTGTCTGGGGCAGAGGCAGCAGCGCATTCTTGTCCTGGTAATTCTTTCCGGCAGCTTGCAGCACTTCTTTGGCAATGCCCCAGCGCACGAGGTCGTAGAAGCGGTCGGGTTCCAGTGCCAGCTCTACGCGGCGTTCGTGGCGAATGGCGTCACGCAGCACAGACTGGCTGGCAGATTCTACCTTCGGAAGCACGTCTGGCAGTGTGCCGCGGGCATGGGCGCGTACTTGTTCCAGATACCCGGCGGCTTCGCCCGTTAGCCCTTTCTCGTTGGCGGCTTCG
>CABROZ010000149.1 GCA_902472795.1 uncultured Bacteroides sp.
CGCGAGCCACACAAGTGTTTCTCATGAGCCACACAAGCGTTGCTCGCGAGCAATGTTTGTGTGCTATGCAGTGCGCAGCAGTTTACTTGGTAGGCGGCAGCATCCAGTCGGCACGCTTGGCGAAGTCTTCCTGAAACTGTGCGCGCCACTGATAGACGGCCTTTCCGCCTTCGGGCGAGTCGAACCAGTGGTTCTTGTTCGCGTCGGGACGGATGAACCGGCCTCCCCAGCTGGGCTGGTCGGGCTTTTCGGCATCGCTGATGCCTAAGGCGGCGCTTACGAGGTAGAGGTACGAGGGCGAGTCGCCTTCCCACACACCGGGCGTGTCGGGATAGAAGCCGCTTTCAGGGTAGGCCATACCCAGCAGCCCGTGGCCGCGGCGGATGTGCTGGTTCACCCACTTCAGGTCGGCCACCGACGGGTCGGAGCCTACGGCGTTCCAGAACATGCCCATGTAGTTCTGGCGCGACATGATGGTGAACAGGCGGGGGAATGTGTCGAGCAGCCATTGTCCCGAGCCGTCTTGCAAGGCTATCATGTAGACGCGTACTTTGGCCATCAGGCGTTCGGCTTCGGCACGGGGACGGGTCTGCTGTATTTTCCACAAGGCCTGGGCCAGGTCGGCTGTTCCTCCCCAGACGCAGAACCACACGGGGCGCTCGTCGGGTTCTTCCAGCAGGCGGATAATCTGTTCGGATGCCTCGCTGTCGCAATCTTTTCCTACGATTTCATCGGCCTTTTTGCCCCACGTGCCCGAGCGTCCCTGCCACGTCACCCGGCGCAGGGCGTCGGCAGTCGGGTAGCGGTTGTCGTGCCGTTGCAGGTTGGGCTGTACGGCTTCGTACAGGTAGAGCATATCCAGTAGATTTTGTTTGTTGGCCACGTTGGCAAAGGTGCCCGAAGTGGCGATGAGGCCTTCTACATCGAATTCGTTGGTGTAGAGCAGGAAGCGGACCATCGACTGTACGTCGTCCGAGTCGCTTCGGCGTTCGGGTGCGCCGAATCCCATTCCGCCGGGCACTACGTCCACCGGAGGGAAGTCGGTCATGATGACTACACGCAGGCGCGGTGCTGCCTGCAACAGGCTGCCCGCTACGAGCAGCAGAAGAAAGGCGAGGGATAGTTTTTTTCTCATGAGTTATAGGGTGTTGTTAGGGGTTGACGGTTATGATTACTCTGCGGTAGCCTTTCAGTGCGGGCTGTCCGTCGTCGGTCACTTCGCAGATGACGTGAAGGGTCTTTCCAGCTGCGTCGGCAGGCACGGTGAGGGTGGCGCGGGCCGCGTCGGCGTGCTCTATCTCCGGCGTGCCGGCATAGGTTCCGGCTTCGGGCAGTATCCACCAGTGGTAGCTGAGGCGGTCGCCGTCGGGGTCGGACGATTTCGAGGCATCCAGTTGGATGGTTTCTCCGGCACGGGCTTTAAGGCTGACGGCATCCAGGCCTTTCTGTCGGTTGACTATCACGACGGGGTTGCGGTTGCCTTTCCCTTGGGCAGCCCAGTCCATGCGGGCGGCGAAGTTGGCAAAGATGGCGGGGTAGAAGTAGTTTTCGTACTTCTGCGATATTTTCTTCACTTCGGGCTGGTGGTTGGTGTAGCAGCTGGTTTCGCCGTCGGGACTCAGTCCCCATTCGAAGTAGCCGCCCCAGCCCGCTTCGTTGAAGACGGCAGGATTGTTCAGCCCGTTGGGCATCAGGTGCAGGTAGGAGGGAGTGTCACCCTCTACACCGTATTTGTTCTTGGGGTAGATGCGGCCCAGGTGTCCGTGGCCCTGTATGTGGGTGGCGTATTCGCCCCAGCGGCTGCTGCCCAGTCCGCATTGCGAGAGCCAGGCACTTTCGTCCCAGATGAAACGCAGCGATTTGCCGCATGTCTGGCGCATCCAGTAGTGCGAGCTGTACTTGTGGTTGCCGCGGTCGCCCCAGGACACGTCCTGGTCGGTGATGGTATAGACGTAGAATTTGTCTAAGAAAGCTTTCAGTTGTTCTTCCGTCCGTTCGCGTTGCACTTTCCAGATGGCTTGTGCCAGTGTGTTGGCTCCACCCCAGGCGGTAATCCACAGCGGGCGGTCGTCGTCCTCGTCGGCCAGCTGAATCAGGAAGTCGCTGCCGCGCGAGTTGTTCTTTTCTCCCAGTTTGTCTTTGCCCAGTTCCAGGCTGCCCGCCATCACCCTGCTGCGCAGGTAGTCGGCGCTGGGCCAATAGCCAAGTTGCTGTTGGCGGTTCTCCTTTTTCAGGGGCAGGAATCCCCTCTGTGCCGAGCGTTTCATCAGGTTGGGCAAGTCTTTCTGGTAAGCGTCGATGACGGTGCCGATGCTGTCCATCCAGCTGGTGGGGTAGGGGCCGCCGCTGCTGTTCCATCCGCTGGTGGCGATGATGGCTTCAATTTCATACAAGTCGGCATGTACCAGCAGACGGATGAGCGACTCCATGTCGTCGGGCTCCACATTGGCGGGAGCGATGTCGGTTAGTACTACTAAGCGCGGTTTCAGTGATTTGTCTTGTGCTTTTGCCGCGTGAGTGCAGAAGCAACTTCCTGCAAGCAGGATGAGCAGTGTTCGGAGTATGGTCTTCATGATACGGTGTTTGTTTAAGTTAACACGGCAAAGTTATGGTAAAATATCTTATGAGAGGCCTTTTGCGGGAAGGAAGACCGGAATTTTAACAAGATTTTGACAGCCCGGTGAAACGAATGCATTCACCTTCTAAGCCCGCCTTGTAGTGGACGATGACTTCTTTTACATCTTTAATCCCTTCAGGTTTCGCACTTGCGAAACTTACGTTAATAAATTCACAGTTGTTTGTACGGTTCGATAAATGTGTGTATTTTAGGGCAGATTATCTGAAAGTTTAAGGCTTTGTAAAAACAAAAATCTATGAGAAAGTTATTTTTTCTGTCAGCCCTGATGCTGATGTGTACGGTTGCCTTTGCGCAACAGGCTCTTTGGGGAGTAGCTCCGGTTGTCTCTCCTGAAATCCACAATGACCATACGGTGACTTTTCGCCTGAAAGCGCCGAAAGCGGTGAAGGTACAGGTGACCGGTGATTTTTTGCCTACCCAAAAAGTCAAGACGGCTTTTGGCGAGTTCGACGGGCCGGGAGTAGCCGATTTGAAGGAAGGGGAAAATGGCGTGTGGGAATATACCACTCCCGAACCCTTGGAACCGGAACTTTACAGCTATTCTTTTCTTGTGGACGGCTTGAAGATGATGGATCCCAGCAATGTATATATGATTCGTGACGTGGCCAGCGTGACCAACATCTTTATTATCGGCGGCGGACGGGCCGACCTGTATCAAGTGAACAATGTGCCTCATGGTACGGTGTCGCGCGTTTGGTACAACAGTCCGACGCTGGGAATGGAGCGCCGCATGACGGTGTACACCCCGGCCGGCTACGAGACCAGCGGCAAACGTTACCCCGTCTTCTATCTGCTTCACGGCATGGGCGGCGACGAGGAGGCCTGGATAGCTTTGGGACGTACTTCGCAAATACTGGACAACCTCATCGCGCAGGGGAAGGCCGAGCCCATGATTGTCGTCATGACCAACGGAAACGCTTCGCAGGAAGCTGCTCCGGGCGAGTCGCAGAACGGACTTGTCCCTCCAGCCATGAACTTGCCCAAGACCATGGACGGCAGTTTCGAAGCCGCTTTCCCCGATGTGGTGAAGTTTGTTGATAAGACCTATCGTACGAAGGCCAACAAGAAGAACCGCGCCATAGCAGGGCTGTCGATGGGAGGCTATCATTCGTTGCACATTTCCAAACAATATCCCGACATGTTCGACTATGTGGGTCTGTTCTCTGCAGCCATCATGCCCGACAAGAAGGTGCAGTCGCCCATTTACGAGGATTTCGATCAGAAACTGAAGGTGCAATTCTCCAAGAAGCCGGCTCTCTACTGGATTGGCATCGGTAATACCGATTTCCTTTATAAGGCGAATGCCGACTTTCGTAAGATGCTGGACGAGAAAGGCTATAAATACACTTATTACGAGACGTCTGGCGGCCACATCTGGAAAAACTGGCGCATCTATCTGACCGAGTTTGCTCCGTTGTTGTTTAAATAAAATGTGAGAGTGGGTGTATAGAAATAAAAGTATCTGAAGAGGGTGTGTCAAATTAGGAAACTGCTTTCCTTTAGGCACGGATTACACGGAATT
>CABROZ010000150.1 GCA_902472795.1 uncultured Bacteroides sp.
AGAGCATGCTACAATCATAATAAATACTAATCATAGTCCGGTTTGGAGTTTTTTACGTACTTTTGAATTCCCTTATCGAACAAGGCTGAAGCAGTATGCCTTTTGGCAACCGGCGGACATCAGATCCACAAGGGTCTATCGCCCTGCTACAGAACTGCAAACAATAGAATCGGAATATCATTGAACCTGAAAAAGATGAAAAAACAAACAAACCGGACGAGAGTACTCTGCACTTGCATTGGCTTCATCGCATGCCTTGTGACAGGAATGCCGCTCGCCGCACAACATACCGGCAACCATGCCCTCCCGACGGATACATCCGCCTGTAGCCAACCGGTCGTTTCGAGGAAACTCTCCCACCAGCTGGGCATCGACTTCCGTCCTGCCTACGTAGTACCTACCAACGACTTCTTCGACGGAGACAACTCCACGGGGCAACCCATACGCAACGTGTGGTCGGTACATCTGAAATATGCATTCCGTTTTAACAAGAATTCAAAGATGGGACGTCTCTATCCGCACGCCTATCAGGGCATCGGCGTATCGTACAACCACTTCGACAACTGTCCGTCCATCGGGCATCCCATCGCCGTCTATGCCTTTCAAGGCTCACGCATCGCCCGATTGTCTTCCAACATTTCGCTGGATTACGAATGGAACTTTGGCGCTTCCTTCGGATGGGAAAAGTATCAGATACCCGAGGACGCGTCACAAGTATCGGGTTACAACGACGTGGTAGGCTCGAAGATCAATGCCTACATCAATCTGGGCTTCTTCCTGAACTGGCAGATCAATCCCCAATGGAACCTGACAGCGGGAATCGACCTGACCCACTACTCCAACGGAAACACCCATTACCCGAACAGCGGAGTGAACCCTGTAGGCGGGCGAATCGGCCTGGTACGGACCTTCGGAGCAGAGAACAGTACTCCGACGGGCAACTCCGGACAGCTTCTGCCGAACGATTTCCACCCCCACTTCAGCTACGACCTCGTCGTATATGGAGCGACACGCAAACGGGGATACATCGACGACTACAACATGGGACATCTGATACCCGGCTCGTTCGGCATTGTCGGCCTCAACTTCAACCCGATGTACGACTTCAACAAATGTTTCCGGGCAGGCATGTCGCTCGACGCACAATTTGACGAAAGCGCCAACCTGCAGGGACATTATGCCGGAGGCACCGATGACGATCCGAAATTCTACCGACCACCCTTCCGCGAACAGTTCGCCGTAGGCCTGTCGGTACGTGCCGAACTGGTCATGCCCATTTTCTCCGTCAACATCGGTATCGGGCACAACGTCTTCTACAAAGGAAAGGACACCAAAGGATTCTATCAGATACTGGCACTGAAGACCTTCCTCACTCGCAACCTCTTCCTTCATACGGGTTATCAGCTCAGCAAGTTCAAAGACCCCAACAACCTGATGCTGGGCTTGGGATGGCGATTCAGATAAACGAAAAGAAAAGTGAGGCCCGCCGGAAGAACATAGCCGATAAAAACGTACTTTTGCACTTTGAGAAATAAATATGACATAAACATCAGAATACATCATGTATCAACTCACATTATCCGAAGAACTGAAATCGCGCTGCCCCGAATACCGCGGAGCAGCCGTCTATGCCGAAGTTATCAATACGCCCTACAGCGAGGGACTTTGGCAGGAAATCGATATATTCACCCAAGAGCTGCGGGCCAACGAGACGACCGACGGCATCAAGCAGCAACCGGCCATCGCCGCCACCCGCGAAGCCTACCGCCGATGCGGCAAAGACCCCAGCCGCTACCGTCCCTCGGCCGAAGCCCTGCGCCGACGTCTGCTCCGCGGACTCGAACTGTACCGCATTGATACACTGGTCGATCTCATCAACCTCGTCTCGCTGCGCACAGGCTACAGCATCGGCGGCTTCGATGCCGACAAGATACAAGGCACCGACCTTTGTTTAGGCATCGGACGTGCCGGTGAACCGTTCGAAGGCATTGGACGTGGCGTACTCAACATCGAAGGACTGCCTGTCTTCCGCGATGCCGTGGGAGGCATCGGCACCCCAACCAGCGACAACGAACGCACCAAGATGGATGTCGGTACCCGCCACATACTGGCCGTTATCAACGGCTACGACGGCGACATGGCCCGCCTGCAACAGGCCGCCGAAATGACTCAGGAACTCTTAAGAAAATACGCCTCTTCCGACGGAGGAAGCATCCAGTACTTCGAATGAAACCATCGCTATACATTATATTTATCAGCCTGCTGACTCTGAACGTCCAAGCACAGGAAAAACGTCCGGCGTTCTCGAACATGGAAAAGAGCCACATCCGGGTAGCTACTCCGGGACTGTTTGACCAAAGCAAAAGCATCCGGATTCACCTCGACAGTCTGGCTGCAACGGATTACTGTTTCCCACTGCCCGGAGGTAAGGTCATTTCACCCTACGGACGGGGTGGCGGACGACACACGGGCATCGACATCAAGACCCGTGCCAACGACACCATCCGCTGCGCATTCAACGGCATTGTACGCATGTCAAAGCCATATAGCGCCTATGGCAACGTCATCGTGGTGCGCCATTCTTCAGGGTTGGAAACAGTCTATAGCCACAACTCCAAGAATCTGGTACAGAGCGGCGACACCGTAAAAGCCGGACAAGCCATTGCCCTGACCGGACGTACGGGTCGGGCTACGACCGAACACCTGCACTTCGAGACACGCATCAACGGACAACATTTCAACCCCAATATCCTCTTCAATATGAAGACCGAAGCCTTGCGGCACGAATGCATCCGCTGCACCAAGAATGCGAACGGCATCGTCGTCAAGCCTGTATTGAAAAATAACACAGCAAAGTGATAGGGTTTTCCAAACGATTCACTAACTTTGCATTGCATTTCATGAACATTAAAACATATCAATGATAGAAAAACTGATTGTCCTTGAAGATATCGACCCGGTCATCTTTTACGGTGTGAACAACACCAACATGCAACTGATAAAAGCCCTTTACCCCAAACTGCGCATCGTAGCGCGCGGCAACGTCATCAAAGTGCTGGGCGATGAAGAAGAAATGTGCGCCTTCGAAGAGAACATCACCAAACTGGAAAAATACTGTTCCGAATACAATTCCCTGAAAGAAGAAGTCATCATCGACATCATCAAAGGCAATGCCCCGCAAGCGGAAAAGAGCGGCAATGTCATCGTATTCAGCGTGACGGGCAAACCCATCATTCCCCGAAGCGAAAACCAGCAGAAACTGGTGGATGCCTTCCACAAGAACGACATGGTATTTGCCATCGGTCCTGCCGGATCGGGTAAAACTTATACCGCCATTGCCCTGGCCGTGCGTGCCCTGAAGAACAAGGAAATCAAGAAAATCATCCTCAGCCGCCCCGCCGTAGAGGCTGGTGAGAAGCTCGGCTTCCTGCCCGGCGACATGAAAGACAAGATAGATCCGTACCTGCAACCTCTCTACGATGCCCTGCAGGACATGATACCCGCTGCCAAACTGAAGGAATACATGGAGCTGAACATCATACAGATAGCCCCGCTGGCCTTCATGCGCGGACGTACGCTGAACGATGCGGTCGTCATCCTCGATGAAGCGCAGAACACCACCACCGCCCAAATCAAGATGTTCCTCACCCGTATGGGTATGAACACCAAAATGATTGTAACAGGCGATATGACACAGATTGACCTTCCCTCTTCACAAACCTCCGGCCTCGTACAAGCTCTGAAGATATTGAAAGGAGTGAAAGGCATCAGCTTCATCGAACTGAACAAGAAAGACATTGTGCGACACAAATTAGTTACCCAAATTGTAGAGGCATACGAAAAGTTTGAGAAAGAACAGAAAGCGGAACGTGAACGCCTAAAAGAAGAAAAGAAAAATTAAACGACTAACATTAATCAAAATACAAAATAGTTATGAAACAAGCGTTAACTAAAACTGACTATCATTTTCCGGGACAGAAAAGCGTATATCACGGAAAAGTACGCGACGTGTATAACATCAACGGCGAAAAACTCGTCATGGTAGCAACCGACCGTATCTCGGCCTTCGACGTCATCCTGCCCAAAGGTATCCCCTTCAAGGGACAGATGCTGAACCAGATTGCAGCC
>CABROZ010000151.1 GCA_902472795.1 uncultured Bacteroides sp.
AAGTGTCCCACAAATGGAATGCAAGTGTGGCTCGCGAGCCGTGCAAGTGTGGAACAAATGGAATGCAAGTGTCCTGTAAATGGGGGACAAGTGGGGGATAAATGGGACGATACAGCCTGACTGACTTTATCCGTTTACTCTTCGGAAATCGATGGCAGCAACTTTGTGCCGATGACACGACTATAAAAAACAAGAAGTCTCAGTCGTAATGACCGAGACTTCTCTACTTCCTTTTTATAGTGCAGATGCGACGACTACGCTCGCACGGGCACTTTTACTGTTGCAAAGGTAAGCATTGTTTTTTATTCTGCCAAATAATACGGTTTCAACATTCCAACTTGGATATTTGCGCGATAACTTCTTTGGCTTCAGCCGTCTGAATGGCACAGACAAGGTTATGGATTTCATTCTCCAGTTCCTTTCTTCGGGCTTGTGAGATGCAACCCAGCAGATAGCTTACAACATCTATGCCACCCTTAATGTTGTGTCTGCAATCGGCAGATATGTCAGCAGGCAAACGCTTTATGCCTTTGGGAAAATCCATGCGGTAGATACAACCTCCGTGTGCGCATTTGTTGCGAAGCACACGAATGGTTTCCATGTAATTGTAGAAAACACCCCTTGAACAACCATAGGCATTGGCTACCAGGTCCTTTGCTTCCGGCTCTTTCAACGAATCATATAAGGTAATGATATTGCCGATGGTCATAAATTCGATAGTCTTCCATGCCGGAGCATATATTCCCGGATGGTTTGCATGATGATGCTGGATGATGGGATTCTTACGCATAGCGGCATAGACCTGCTCTTCGAAGTCGTTTACGAATTTGGCAGTCACATACTTACGGCTGACAAACCAACAAGGGTCGTCAACGTACCGAAGCGAAATATTATAGATGAATTTTGTACGGATATTGACCTCGATACGGTCGAGGGCGTTAAGCAGCAGTCTGCGAAGTCTGGTATCAAATTCATAAAGATCATAGACGCTCTTGAATGTGGTGCCGGGTTTTAGCTTATGGTCGCGGTGTTCCAGACATGGGAATTTTATCTCGTATGGAAAAGAATAGAACCCCAAGCGATAATAACCGACATCGAGGAGAATCTCTTTTGCTTTCTCCTCATCGTCAAACGCCATACCGTTTGATTTCAGTCTGGCGATTTGCTGGTCTATCGTATATGCCTTCTTCATTTCAGTCTTACTTTATAAAAAACAAATTTACTCTTTTTATATGAAACAAACGACTTCTTTGTACCGTGATTTTACCTGTAGGCCATGAACTGTGTCAACATAGTAGCAATCTCTCTTGGCATCCGCACCGTTCTATTTATGTTAAGATAACAGGCGGCACACATTATTCCCTCCAAATTCATCCGCAATCAGGCGAATTTCACTATCTTTGCTATCCATACATATACATCAACTAAAGAAGCCGATTATGAAGAATTTTACTTGCGTGCAGGACATCGGTGACCTGAAGTCCGCACTTGCCGAAGCTTTCGAGATAAAGAAAGACCGTTTCAAATACGTAGAACTGGGCCGCAACAAGACGTTGCTGATGATCTTCTTCAACTCCAGTCTGCGCACCCGCCTCAGCACACAGAAGGCAGCACTGAATCTGGGCATGAACGTCATTGTGCTCGACATCAACCAAGGCGCCTGGAAGTTAGAGACCGAACGCGGCGTCATCATGGACGGCGACAAACCCGAGCACCTGCTGGAGGCTGTCCCCGTGATGGGCTGCTACTGCGACATCATCGGCGTGCGCTCGTTTGCCCGCTTCGAAAACCGCGACTACGACTACAACGAAGTCATTCTGAACCAGTTCATCCAGCACTCCGGCCGCCCCGTCTTCTCCATGGAAGCCGCCACTCGCCACCCGCTGCAGAGCTTCGCCGACCTCATCACCATTGAGGAATACAAGAAGACCGCCCGTCCGAAGGTGGTCATGACCTGGGCTCCGCATCCGCGGCCGCTGCCGCAAGCTGTACCCAACTCGTTTGCCGAGTGGATGAACGCGACCGACTATGAATTCGTCATCACCCATCCCGAAGGCTACGAACTCGACCCGAAGTTCGTGGGCAACGCCCGTGTGGAATACGACCAGATGAAAGCCTTCGAAGGCGCCGACTTCATCTACGCCAAAAACTGGGCCGCCTATACCGGCGACAACTACGGACAGATACTGAGCAAGGACCGCACCTGGACCGTGAGCGACCGTCAGATGGCCGTCACCAACAACGCCTACTTCATGCACTGCCTGCCCGTTCGCCGCAACATGATTGTGACCGACGACGTCATCGAAAGCCCGCAAAGCATCGTTATCCCCGAAGCCGCCAACCGCGAAATATCGGCCACGGTAGTGCTGAAACGGATGATTGAGGGACTGAAATAAGATACTGCGAACAGAAGGTTCAAATACAGATTACGCGAATTATTACAGATTCATAACGGGGATTCTGCATGTAGAGACGCAAAATTTTGCGTCTCTACCACATACGATGTCCCCAATAGAATAAATCTGTAATAATCCGCGTAATTCTGTTTATTCCGTGGTCAATACGGGCATTCCGTTACTTCTCGACCGCCTTTCCGGCCTGCACCCATCCGGTGATGCCCTTGTCTAAGTCGTACACCTTATAGCCCTTCTTACTCAAAATACCGGCTGCCTCCTTGCTGCGACGACCGCTGCGGCAATAAAGTGCCACGGGCTTGTCTTTCTGCAAAATGGAGTCGGCCACCTGGGCAAAACCTTTGTCGAGCACGTTGATGTTGATGCTGCCAGCAATGTGGCCTTCGGAATACTCGGCCACGGTGCGTACGTCGAGGCGTTGCACCTCGGGATTGGCAATCAGCGACTCGAACTCGTCGGCCGAGACAGACTGGTAGTCGCCACCCTTCTGCTGGCACGAAAACAGCGCCATCACACAGGCGCAAAGATTCAGGAAAAATATCTTCATACGTTTCATGATTTAAGTTGATAAGTAAACAAGTGGACAAGCGGACGGGAAAGCGAAGGAAACAAAATCCCCGCCCTCCGCATCATCGCGTCCGGCGCATGTGTCGCGAACTGCAACAGCTTCTTCCGGCTTCCTCCGACCTGTCATTCAGTCACGTCGAATTCGTAGGTCTTTACGTCCTCGTCGCTGTCCGTGGTGTGCACGCTGAAATATACCCGCAGGCTGTGCACATCCTCGTCGGCCAGATACTGCCGCAGGGGCACGGACACGTAGGCGCGCTTGCTGTAGTCTTCCACGTCGCTGGTGGCATCGTGGTACAGGGTGAGGCGGACGGTGGCACAGCCTTCGTCATCGACAGTCACCTCGTCTTCGACGAAGCCCAGCGAATGAACGCCCTGCTGCTTCACCGAAAGCACCATGTTCAGGTAGCCGCATCCCGGCCAGATGCTTGTCACTTCGGCCGGCTTCGTCTTCACACCGTTCTTGAAGCTGTCAGCCGGTTTGGGCAGAGGTGCTATGGCTTTGGACAAGGCATACAGGCGTACGCCTTCGCTGCCATCGGCTGTCGTCTCCAGGCCGTAATTGCTGATGATGCGCACCAGCGAGTCGGCCGTGATGCGCGTGCCCGAGTCGTCGGCCACCACGGTGTAGCGCGCTCCGTCGTCGGTCTGCACCGACTGCAACGTACCGTCGGCTCCCGAGTAGGCGGTCAGAAACTCCAGCTTCACCGAAGGGTAGTAATAGTCGTCATCGTCGCCGCACGACGCAAACAGGGTGGCCAGCAACAGCATCAGTCCGTATAAGCAACCTTTCTTCATAACGTCACACTTTCAGGTTATTGGTCAACGGATTGGCGTACATCAGCAACAGCTTCGAGCGCAGGAAATCCTCGTCCTTGCCGGGCAGGTCGATGCGTGCCAACTGCTGCTCTATATAGGCCGCAAAGCGTTTCTCGTCAGCCTCGGTGTAGTGCGATGCAAACTCGCGGGAAGCGGTCAGCAGGTCGTGGGCCACGTAGTTGTTGGGATACAGGCGGTAGTTGGCATGGATGCCGCGGTCTATCAGCGCAGAAATCCGGGCAAACAGTTCGGGCTTGGGCAGCAAACGGTCGAACGCCTTCAGCGCCTCGTTGATGCAGGGAGCCGTCCGGAAGTGTA
>CABROZ010000152.1 GCA_902472795.1 uncultured Bacteroides sp.
GTGTGTGGATAAAGTCGCCTGCTTTCAGCCCGGTCACCTGTGCCATCATCTGCAGCAGCAGGGCATACGACGCGATGTTGAACGGTACCCCCAGGAAGGTGTCGGCACTGCGTTGATACAGTTGCAGGCTCAGTCGGCCGTTGGCCACGTAGAACTGGAAGAAAGCGTGGCAGGGAGGCAGGTTCATGTTGCCGAGGTCGCCTACGTTCCAGGCGCTTACGATGATGCGGCGCGAGTCGGGATTTTGCTTGATGGTCTCTACCGCTTCGCTGATCTGGTCGATGAAGCCGCCTTGATAGTCGGGCCACGAACGCCATTGATAGCCGTAGATGTGTCCCAGGTCGCCGTCTGCGTCGGCCCATTCGTTCCAGATGCGCACGCCGTGGTCTTGCAGGTACTTCACGTTGGTGTCGCCCCGCAGAAACCAGAGCAGTTCGTAGATGATGGATTTCAGGTGTAGTTTTTTGGTTGTCAGACAGGGGAAGCCGTCGTCCAGATTGAAACGCATCTGATGACCGAACACGCTGATGGTACCTGTTCCGGTACGGTCGCTTTTCTCGACGCCTTCGGTCAATATGCGGTTAAGCAGGTCTAAGTATTGTTTCATTGCAAGAATATAGTTACTGATAGAGGGAGTACGGTCGTTTCTCTCAGACGCTTGGTGGTGATGGAAATAGTTGATTTTCTGCTGCTTCCATGCCGTTTCTGTTACGCCTTCGGAAATAAGACCGTTGCAAAGTTAATTCTTTTGGTGATAAATCGGCACTGCCGGCTTTTAAAAAACTTAGTGGGCTGTCAGAAAGGGCTTTGTGGGACACTTGTGTCGCTCGCGAGCCGTGCAAGTGTCCCACAAACAGCGTGCAAACAGGTCAGAGGAACGGCGTAAACAGGTTGCCGAACCATCCCACGAACTTCTTCCATGCCGAACGTTCTTTCCACACTTCGGGAGTCAGCAACGTGCTGCGTCCTTTGTCATGTTCGAACATCTCGGTCAGTTCGGCTGTCGTTACGGGGTCGAAGATGAAAGCATTGGTCTCGTAGTCGTAGCGCAGGCTGCGGCTGTTCAGGTTGGCCGTACCTACGGTGCAAAAGCTGTCGTCCACCATCATCACCTTGGAATGATGGAAGCCGCCGTTGAACAGATAGACTTTGGCTCCCTTCTTCATCAGCTTGTGCAGGATGTAGAAGGCTGCTTCGGGCGTAAACGGTACGTCGGATACCTTGGGTACCATAATCTCGACCTGCGTTCCTTTCTTCAGGGCGTATTTGAGGGCCTCGCGAATGGATTTGGTGGGTACGAAGTAGGGATTCACAATCCGGATCAGGCTGTCGGCCGCACGTATGGAGGTGGCGTAAGCACGGCTGATGGATCGCGGCGTTTCGCGTGGTGTGCGATCCACAATCATGATTTCTTCGGCAATGCTGTCCGGCAGTTGGGGCGTGTCCGGAAAGTATTCAGGTCCGCCGATGTGTTGGCCGGTTTCGCGGTTCCACATGGTCAGGAAGATGCCTTGCAGGTAGCGGACGGCGTCGCCGTTAATGCGCGCATGTATGTCGTGCCATTCGCCTATCTTGGGTCGGCCCTTGATGTAGTAGTCGGCTATGTTCATGCCTCCCGTGTAGCCGATCTTTCCGTCGATGACTACGATTTTCCGATGGTCGCGGTGGGCGGCATGGTTAAACCAGGGGAAGGTGATGGGGTCGAATTTTACGATTTCGATGCCCCGTTTGCGAATGGCTTCCAGATGTTTTTTCTTCAGTGGACGGCTGTTCGACCAGTTGCCAAAGGCATCGAACAGGGCACGCACTTCCACGCCTTCGGCCGCTTTCTGGGCCAACAGGTCGAACAAGGCATTGGCGATGGAGTCGTTGCGGAAGTTGAAATATTCCAGATGGATGTGATGCCGGGCACCACGGATGGCACCGAACAGGTCGATGAATTTGTCGTGCCCGTTCATCAGTAGCTTCACTTTGTTGTTGTAGGTTAATGGGGCACCCATTTGCTTCAGCTTGTTCATGACAATGCTGTCGCTCGGCATCTGTGCCCATGAGCATACTGTTGCAATGCAGAGAGTTATGATAATTAGAATATGTCTCAAAACTGTTTGTCCTTCTTTAGTTTTCCGAAGAGGCAAAGATATAATATATTGGTGAAAGTTGCAGAGAAGATTAGGATTATTTAATGTATCTATACTTCGCTGAGTGAGTAGGTTTTAGGTCCGCCTTCGTTTTGAAGACGTGTCAAAACGAAGGAACACGAACCTTTTGTCATCCCGAGAAGACTTATGCAAGCGAAGCTATTTTCCGGTAGCCCAAATAGAGCAGTACGATGGCTGCAACAAGCATCGATTTGGGGTCGATTTGCATGTTGCTGTTCTGTATCGTCTGTTCGAATATTCCTCCGAAAGCATTCAAAACTTCCTTGACACCATCGAGGCAGACAAAGAGGATTATTGCCAGCGTAAATCCGCCGGCTGTCCACAGGCGTGCCAGACGATTGCTCCGGTTGGGAAGGTGGTGCATCACCCGGCGGCTGAATCCGTTGTCGGCTATTTCCTGTCGGTTTTCGGCGAAGAAACTTTCCAATAGTCTATCATTATTTTCCGTCATAACCATTTTGTTTTAAGTACTTAGCCATCTTTTCCTTGGCCCTCGAAAGGTGGCTTTTTACGGTTCCCGTGGGGCATCCGGTGATTCCTGCTATCTTTTCGATGCTCTGGTCCTCAAGGTAGAACAGGGTGATGCAGGTGCGTTCTATGTCTTTCAGTGTGGCGAGTGCGCGGTGCAGGTCCGTCTTCAGCCCTGTGTCCGGCTGTCGGGTGCTGCATTGGGCATCTACCTGCACGGTGTCCAGGTCGTCTGTCTCTTTCCGGCTGCGAAGATAGTCATAATATTGGTTGTAAGCAATACGGTAGAGCCAGGTAGAGAAGCTGGACAGGTTGCGGAACGATGCCAGATTGGTGTAGGCCCGTATGAAGGTTTCCTGCGCCAGGTCGTCACTTAATTCGCTGTCGCCGCAAGTCTGGTTCAGGAAGAATCGGCGGACAGCCGACTGGTATTTCCTGACCAACTGGTCGAAGGCTTTGTTGTTATGGAACACGACGACCTGCGCAATCAGCGATAAGTCGTTGAGTTGATTCATCGTTGTGTTTCGTTTTGGGCGTCAGAATCATTTTCTTTCTGGGCATATCTTTCGTCGCGTTTCATACGGATGAAGGGAATGCCGTTGTTACGTTCGGGCTGGGTATAGTAGATGACCACCTGTCCGAAGCCTGTAAACATGATGAGCAAACCGATGCAACCCAATCCGAATTCGCCGGTCAGTGCCCACAGGAAGATGAACAGTCCGATGCCGAGGAAGATGTTTTTGATGCCGCGGCTGCGCAAGTCACGGGTTTCAACCTCTTTGAAGAACCCGGGGGGCAGCTGTTGTCCGCTGGCCAGTGCCTGTTCGGCCAGGTGGTATTTGGCTTTCCGATTCTTGTAGCGGAAGTAGAAGATGATGAAAATGAGCAGTGCCGGCAGGCCGAACACGAAGATGATGGCAGTTATGGCAATGACGGTTTCGGGTGCTTTGTCGCCGAAGTTGAAGCCTACCCATTGCAGACCACTGCCACTGCTGTGATGGTAAGTTTCGTCGTCGTCGCTGGAAGTGCCGGAACCTTCGTAGGTAGTGATACTCAGCGTATCGATAGTCAGCTGTCCATTGATAACGGTGTCCATTAGTTCGATGACGCGTTTCTTCCCGTTTACGCTATCGGTCACGGTGCGGTTTTCAGCTTGTATTCCTAAGCAAATGGCGGCCATCAGGCCCAGAAGTAAAAGGATGCGTTTCATATTCGTTTGTTTTTAGTTTCTTTGGTTCTTTGTCTGTTTAGACGGAACATCCCCCCGGTAAGGTTGCAAAGAAATGATTTTTTTTTAGGAATTTGTTTCATGTATTGCGTGGTTAGGATATAGAGGTACAAAAATAGGAGATTCATGGGAGAACGAGGGTGGAATTGGAGAATATTTGGGAATACCTATATATAGTTATTCCTGAAGTTTGTTTACTAGCAATACTTCGGTAAATTTTTACCGATAAATTAAAATTAAACATAGAATCGGCATA
>CABROZ010000153.1 GCA_902472795.1 uncultured Bacteroides sp.
CCGCCGGTACCTGCAATAAGATAGTTCTTCATGATGTATTTGTTTTTGAGGGTTGATATTTAGGGGTTGTTAATTCGTTCCAGTAATTCTTGCGGATTGAAATGCAGTCGGGAGAAGGCAAACCATTTCTTGCCCAAGTCCTTCAGAGAGGCACCAATGTGGTAAACATCGTTGTCGATGATGAGGAAACGGTCGTGCGACTGCCGGTATTCGTTGACCGTAACGGGCGGATATTCGGCATTGTGCCGTTGGATATCGAGTTGCAGAACCTGGCTGATGCGGGCGGTGAATATAGTAGCTTCTACTTCGGGCTTCCGTTTGCTCAACAACATTAGGGTACTTTCGTCCACATAGTTGTCAATAAGGACAATCCGTTGCCGGGCAGATTTTACGAGGTCGGAGGCAAAAGTATAAGCGTCGAATATCTGGCCTTCGAAGAAGATACCTTCGACGGGTGGTAGCGAGGTACGTACAAAGAATTCGATTCGTTCATCGTGTCGGGCTACAGTCTTTTCCAGTTGCTCGATACGGTGGTTGATGGAGTAGCCTTTGAGGAGGTATTCTTTCAGGACTTGGTTGGCCCAACGTCTGAATTCTATACCTCTTTGCGACTTGACGACAGAAAGGATCATATCCAGATTATAATATTCTATCTGACGGATAACATCTCTTTCTCCTTCCTTTTGAACTGTCGCAAATTTTGCGACAGTTGCCAGATTGGCAAGTTCTTCTTTTAGTGCATTTCCTATATGCTTACCTATTGTCTTGACATCTCGGTCGAACAAAATAGCTAATTGTTGTCTGTTCAGCCACACCGTCTCATCCTCCAACCGTACTTCCAGTTTGAGTGTCCCGTCGGGCTGGTACAGTATGATTTCTCCTTCCTGCTTTTCCATATCTGTAAGAATGAGGTTCGTTATTCTGTTATGATTCGAGGGTTTAACTGTCTTTCCCTGTCACATACTGTTCTTTCTCCATATAGTAGATTCCTTCGCCGCGGTCGCCGTTGTCCAAGTCCTCCAGTTCTACTTTGAAGACGTGATAGGGCAGGGCGGTGTCTTGTTTGGGACGATCTACGGTGAGCAGGTAGGCGTTTCCCCATTCGTCGGCCGAAAAGTATTCTTTGATTTCCTGTTTCATCAGGATGGGGACTTCTTCGCCGTTTATCCAGACGGTAGCTTTCAGACGGTCGAGGGTGGGAGCCAGGCGGACGGCACGTGCATCGTCGCGTGCAGCTCTTTGTTCGATGTTGCTTACGTCTTGGGCATGTTGGGTTTTATCCGCTTCCATTTGTTGGAAACGGGTCAGGCTCATGGGGCGGACGAATATCTGATAGCAGGGCATGGCGCCGGGAATGCGGAACACGCGCAGGCCGTAAACCTCCATGCGGTGGTAGCGGATGTCGAGCGTAGTGTCGCGGTCGGCAATGAAATCCCATGCCCAGAATTCGAGCCGTTGGTCGGCGGCCGGCAGGGCCGAACCTTTTGGGGTATGCGGATAGGTGTCCATGCGCAGAGCACCCATGCTTTCGTATTTCCCACGGGGAAGGCGCACCGTGTAATGTCCGTCGGCATTTGTCATGCCTTGGACTGCAACGTCGAACGACGGTGTTTGCCAGAAGAGTGAACAGCTGTCGATGGGGTGTCCTTCGTAGTCGGTTACCCGTCCGCTGATGGTTACACTGTCGGTTGCGGTCTGTGCCTGTAGGGGGAGAACCAGGCAGGCGAGGAGGAATAAAAGGATTGCTTTCATGCGGTTGTAGTTGTTTTTGTAGGATTACTATAGGGAATCAAACAAAGGTATCTGCAACTCTCCTCCTTCAGGAAGGAGGAGTACCCGAAGGGGGAGGTGGTAGGTAAAAACATAAAGTGTTGATATTCTGGATTCCGTAAAACCTACCACCCCGCCCTTTGGGCACCCCTCCTTCGAGAAGGAGGGGAGTTGGACAGTAATGCTTAATTCTGATACTCTGTCTCTTCCCTTCTTACCTTGTCCACTTGTTAACTTGTTAACTTGTCAACTCGTCAACTTGACCACTTGTCAACTCGTCCACTTGTCAACTCGTCAACTCAACTTTACACATTGAACCGGAAGTGCATGATGTCGCCGTCCTGCACCACGTAGTCTTTGCCTTCGATGCTGAGCTTGCCTGCTTCGCGAACGGCAGCTTCGGAACCGTACTTGATGTAGTCGTCGTACTTGATGACTTCGGCGCGGATGAAGCCTTTCTCGAAGTCGGTGTGGATGACGCCGGCACATTGCGGAGCCTTCCAACCCTTGTGGTAGGTCCAGGCTTTCACTTCCATTTCGCCGGCGGTGATGAAGGTCTCTAAGTTGAGCAGGCTGTAGATGGCCTTGATGAGGCGGTTGCAGCCGCTTTCCTTCAGGCCGAGGTCTTCGAGGAACATCTGTTTCTCTTCGTACGTCTCCAGTTCGGCGATGTCGGCTTCGGTCTGTGCGGAGATGATCATCAGCTGGGCGTCTTCGCCCTTGATGGCTTCGCGCACCTGCTCGACGTAGGCGTTGCCGGTGGCGGCGGAGGTATCATCGACGTTGCACACGTAGAGGACGGGTTTGGTGGTAAGCAGGAACATCTGCTTGGCGCAGGCTTCCTCTTCTTCGCTTTCGCAGGTCACGGTGCGGGCGCTGAGTCCCTGCTCGAGGGCTGCTTTGTAGCGCAGCAGCAGGCCGTACTCTATCTTGGCCATCTTGTCGCCGCCTACCTTGGCTACCTTTTCTACGCGCTTGATGCGGTTTTCTACGGTTTCAAGGTCTTTCAGCTGGAGTTCGGTGTCGATGATTTCCTTGTCGCGCACGGGGTTGACGGAGCCGTCCACGTGGACGATGTTTCCGTTGTCGAAGCAGCGCAGCACGTGGATGATGGCGTCGCACTCGCGGATGTTGCCCAGGAACTGGTTGCCTAAGCCTTCGCCCTTGCTGGCACCTTTGACGAGGCCGGCAATGTCAACAATGTCGCACACGGCGGGGACGATGCGTCCCGGGTGGACAATCTCGGCCAGGCGGGTCAGTCGCTCGTCGGGCACGGATACCTGCCCCATCTGGGCATCGATGGTACAGAAGGGGAAGTTGGCTGCCTGTGCCTTTGCGCTGGACAGGCAGTTGAAAAGGGTGGATTTTCCCACGTTGGGAAGGCCCACGATACCTGCTTTTAATGCCATATATCTGTCTTGTTTTTAGTTATTGTTCAGTAAATTGCCTGCAAAGATAATGCTTTTTCTTCGTTTCTTTCTATTATTTAGAGGTAATAAACGTTTGTGCGGGGTGGGGTGGAAACGGGGCGGAAGCAAGAAGCACGGTGTCGGAAAACGGTGGTTCGAGCTTTCAGAATGACGGAATTTCGCTGTTTTTGCTAACAATGCTTTTCTTTGGAAGGCGGGAAATAGCGTCGAAGGGAACGGATTCAGAGGCTGGAATTGCATGAATATGTGCGTAAATGGGCGGATTTGCGTATGTTTATGCGGAATATTGCTTGTTCTTCTTGCCAACAATGCTTGTTCGGTTCGCGCGGAATGCTTGTGCGGCTCGTCCGGATTGCTTGTGCGGCTCGGCAGCAATGCTTGTTGTCTGCGGAAACATGGCTTCGTATGGCCGAAAACCTCGTTTCCGGAGGCGTTTCGGGGCGCATTTTTTCTGCTTTGTTTGTCAGTATTTCGCTATCGGTCTGTGCTTCTGACGGATAGGCTTCGGGGCTTTCGATTTTCTGCCGGGCCTTGGCGTCGGGCCGGAAAAACGGATTCTGAAGAGGTTGAAAATGCAAAGTGTCAAAATGTAACTTCCTCCGGGGCGAGCGGTCGAAGAATGGAGAACGGATGTTGTTGCCGGATTGCTTTTTCTGTATTACATTTGCATCTGCAAAAATCTATACGTTATGAATGTAAAAGCGAAAGGTTATCTTTTAGGAGCAGTGGCGGCGG
>CABROZ010000154.1 GCA_902472795.1 uncultured Bacteroides sp.
CGGCAAGCGGCGCCGTCATCTGCGTCTGCTGATGATCACCAACGACCCGATGAGACCCAAAGTAGAAATTAACATTAAAGCCAAATAATCATGGAACATCCCGAGAACAACGAAGCATACAAAGGATTGGTAGTGAACGCCGGAGTCGAACAGCCTTCGACCGTAAGTCCTTATTTGAAGAATCGTCCGAAACGTAAGAAGCGCGAAATGACGGTAGCCGAGTATGTGGACGGCATTGTGAAAGGCGACGTGACGATATTGAGCCAAGCCGTGACGCTGGTCGAAAGCGTCCGTCCCGAGCATCAGGTCATCGCCCAGGAAGTCATCGAAAAATGTCTGCCCTATTCGGGAAGCTCCATCCGGGTGGGCATCAGCGGTGTGCCGGGTGCAGGAAAGAGCACTTCGATCGACGTTTTTGGCTTGCACGTGCTCGAACTGTATGGCGGTAAGCTGGCCGTGTTGGCCATCGACCCCAGTAGTGAGCGCAGCAAAGGCAGTATTCTGGGCGACAAGACGCGCATGGAGAAACTGTCTGTACATCCCAAGTCGTTCATCCGCCCCAGTCCTTCGGCAGGCTCGCTGGGTGGCGTGGCGCGCAAGACGCGCGAAACCATTATCTTGTGCGAAGCTGCCGGCTACGATAAGATCTTCGTCGAAACGGTCGGTGTAGGGCAGAGCGAGACGGCTGTGCACTCCATGGTCGATTTCTTCCTCCTCATCCAGCTGGCAGGTACGGGCGACGAGCTTCAGGGCATCAAGCGCGGCATCATGGAGATGGCCGACGGCATCGTCATCAACAAGGCCGACGGTGACAATCTGGAGCGCGCCAAGCTGGCTGCAGCTCAATTCCGCAATGCCTTGCATCTGTTCCCTGCCCCCGAAAGCGGCTGGACGCCTCAGGTGCTGACGTATTCGGGCTTCTACAACCTCGGTGTGAAGGAAATCTGGGACATGATCTACAAATACATGGACTTTGTGAAGGCGAACGGTTACTTCGAGTATCGCCGCAACGAGCAAAGCAAGTACTGGATGTACGAGAGCATCAACGAGCAGTTGCGCGACAGCTTCTATCACAATCCGAAGATCGAAGCCATGCTGGCCGATCAGGAGCAACAGGTGTTGCAAGGCAATCTGACTTCGTTCGTAGCAGCCAAGTCGTTGCTCGATACTTATTTCGACGACATAAGGCGCTGACGTCGTCGGCCGCGTCAGAAGGCGGCGACAAACTCGTCGAAGCTGACGTCGGTGATTCCTATCTTTTCTTTCAGACGCATCTTTTTACGCGATATGCTTCCCTTGGCTATGTGGTAGATTTCTGCCAGTATGGCTAAGGGAAGTTCCATTTTCACTAAGCAGCAGAAGTCTATTTCTTCGTCACTCAGCTGGGGATAGGCGGTCTTCAGTCGGCGGGTGAAGCTGTCGAAGCAGGCGTCGGTGTTGTTGCGCAGCGTTTGCCAGTCCTCGGGCGAGAGGTGCAGGGCGCCTGCCTGGTTGCGGCTTCGCATCAGCAGGGGGATGGTGACTTCGTTCAGCTGCTTGAAGTATTCCAATCGTTGGTTCAGCTGTGCGTTTTCAAGCTGCTCCTTGGCTTCCTGTTCGCGCAGGTAGCGTATTTCCATTTCTTGTTTCGAAAGTTGGGCTTGCATCAGGTCGCGGTTGAGCAAGGCCTGGCGGCGACGGGTGTAGATGTAGTAGGTACCCCACAGGATAATGAGCACAAAGACCAGTGCCGCAAGCCTATATATCTGAAGCATGCGGTGGGTCAGCTGGCGTTCGTTGTCTTCAAGCTGTTGTTGCTGCTTGCGGTATCCGTGTATGGCATGCATTTTTTCCAGCAGTTCGGCTTTCTTGTCCGCATCGAGCGAGTCGCGGTAGCGTACGTGTTCGTGCAGGAAGCTGAGGGCGGTGTCGTGTTGTCCGCGGCGTTCGAGCACTTCGGCCATGTAGCGGTAAGCCTCTGTCTTGCGTGCCAGGGGGAACATGTCGGCTATGCGGCGGAAGTAGTGCAGCGCCGAGTCGTTGCGGGCAATGTGGTAGCGCACTCCCTGGCGCAGAACGTGGTAAAAGTCCTGACGTCCGGCTTGCGTATCGATGGCTCGGTTAAGGTGGAGCAGGGCCGAGTCGGGTTGTTGCAGGTAAAGGTGTATGATGGCCATTTCGGCTTGCAGCTCGGCACGTCGGTCGGGTGTGGTGGCAGGGGCGTAGCGGTCGGCGGTGTGCAGTTCGTCGAGGGCGCGGTCAAATTCCTTTTTACTTTTGTCTCGCAGGCTTCGGAGAATGCAGATGCGCACCGTCATCAGGCTGTCCTGTTGTTCGGTAGCCGTTTGCAGGGCATTGTCCAGCAGTTGTGTCTCCTGTTGGTCGAAGTGGTTGAAGCGGCAGAGGTCGGCTTGGGCGATGTCCATCTCCATGCGCAGGCGGGCAGGGGCTTGGGCAGGCAGATAACGTAATGCCTTATCGTAGCGCTCTTGCGCCCGCAACAGGAAGTAGCCTTGGTGGAGCTTCTTCCCTTGCAGGAAGCAGATGAGGCTGATGTGCAACGAGTCGTCGGCTTCGATGGCTTGTTCGAGGCCGAGTTGAAGCAGGCTGTCCGACAGCTGGACGGAGTCGTGCAAGGCGATGCTGTCCCAAAATTCTTTCGGGATGTCGTCGTGGCGGTGGGTGCACGCGGTGAGCCACGAGGCAAGCAGGAGGAACAATAAGGTGTGTTTCATATAAATTGCAAAGATAATGAAAGTCGAATGCAAAAAAATAAGCTTGCTTGATTTTTTTGCTGAGACGCATCCTGTCTTATCTAAAGATCTCAACTTTCGCAAGCTCAAGTTGCAGTTGACAAGCAACAAGTTGACGAGTAAACAAGGCGTTTGTAGCGGGCCGTTTCAAGCAGCACTTTAGCAAACAGGGAGTTTCAGCCTGGTAGCCTTGTTAACTGAAGCCTTGTCAACTAATAAGTTGAGCACTTGCGAAACTTAAGTAAAGATAAAGAAAGGTTTGGCAGTACCAAGCCAAAAGCCGTCTTTTAAGCAATGATAGTGGGTGAAATGTCCGGTGCGTATTTCCCTTGCAAAGGCCGGGGGAAAATGTTGGCAGATGGTGGTTGATGGAGGCCCTTTGGGTGCCTTTCGGATTGTTTGTACATGGCATGTACATGCTTTGTTTGATATAATAAGCTGAAACATAGTGTTTTAATAACTCGATTGATGTACATCAAGTATGCTTGGTCACAGCCGTTTTATCCTATACTTTTGCCGCACTGAGTGAATGACGCAAGTAGGGTCGTTGCCGGATGCCTGCATGGCTCACGAGCGACACTTGCACGGCTCACGAGCGACACTTGTACGGCTCACGAGCAACACTTGCACGGCTCGCGAGCAACACTTGCACGGCTCAAACCACTTCCAGACACCGTAAAACAGGGGACAAAACACGCGGACATGAAGGACATCCTAATTAACCATTATACGTTAAATGATTTATTATGAAAGAGAGAGTTTTGTTAATGATTCTGTTTGTTTGCATCGGAGCGGGAATGCTTCGGGCACAAACAAGACAGGTGGCGGGAATTGTCACCTCGGCCGAAGACGGGCAACCGGTCATCGGCGCTTCGGTATTGGTGAAAGGCACTTCGCAGGGAGCTATAACCAATGTAGAAGGAAAATTTCAGTTGAGCGGCGTTCCTGCATCGGCGCAGGCGCTGGTGATCTCGTTTGTGGGTATGAAAACCCGCGAAGTACCTGTGGATAGCTATGTGGAAGTAGCCCTTGAAAGCGACCAGCAAGTGCTTGACGAAGTGCTTGTTACCGTGGCTTACGGCACCGCCAAACGTTCGTCGCTGACGGGAGCCATCTCGTCCGTCGATCAGAAGCAGATTGAGATGCGACCCACGTCGAGCGTCACTTCGGCACTCGAAGGAAGAACATCGGGCGTACAGATCA
>CABROZ010000155.1 GCA_902472795.1 uncultured Bacteroides sp.
GGGCATACGTCGTAGGCTTTGTGACCGCCATTGGCGGAGGTACCATTCGCGACTTGCTGCTCGACGTCACTCCCGGCTGGATGACCGATCCCATTTACCTGATCTGTACCGGTCTGGCCCTGCTGTGGGTGATTCTGTTCGGGAAGTATCTGATTCATCTGAACAACACGTTTTTCATTTTCGACAGCATCGGTCTGGCCCTGTTCACGGTGGTGGGTGTGGAGAAGAGCATCCTGCTGGGCTATCCCTTCTGGGTGGCCATCATCATGGGCAGCATTACGGGTGCGGCAGGCGGTGTGTTCCGCGACGTGTTCATCAACGAGATTCCGCTGATTTTCCGCAAGGAGATTTATGCGATGGCCTGTGTGGTGGGGGGTACTGTTTACTTCCTTTGCCGGTTGGTGGGTCTGGATGCGTATATCTGCCAGATTGTGGGCGGCGTGTCGGTGTTCCTGGTGCGTATTCTGGCTGTCAAGTATAAGATTTGCCTGCCCATCCTTTCGGGGGCGGACGAGGAAGAGGAGAAGCGGTAGGAGCGGGGATCAAGGTTTCATATCATACCAACTCTACTTTACCTTTGATTCCAAGGCGTTTGAATTCCTTGCTTGTCTGTTTCAATGCTTGCTCTTTGTGTTTCTTCGCTTTTTTTAAAGCTTTAATTAAATCTTCTTTGGTCATCGTTTTCATAACTGTATCGGTTTTAGTTGTTACCTTCTAACGGCAAAGGTACATAAAATTCTTGATATTTAGCATAATGCAGCATTGAAGTTCCTTGTTTTCCGCATGGCTGTTAGAGGGTGGGCTTGTTATGGGCAAAAAAATGAATTGCGAAAATATTCCTTCGCAAATAAAAAGCCGATAGAACTTGCTGTCATTTGCAAGACTATCGGCTTTTAACTTTTTAGAGGGTGTGTCGAAACTTTGTTATGGTATCTGGAGGGTGGGTCAAAACAAAAGTATCTGAAACTCTCCTCCTTCGGGAAGGAGGAGTACCCGAAGGGGGAGGTGGTAGGTGAAAACATAAAGTGTTAATATACAGCGTGTCGTAAAACCTACCACCCCGCCCGTTGGGCACCCCTCCTTCCAGAAGGAGGGGAGTCAGATACCATCACTTGGTTTTGACACAGCCACTTCAGTTACTTTTACTTGATACCTCCTCGATAACTTCTTTAATTTCTAACGAAGTGCTAACTTCTTCATTAGAACAGCGTATCCTTCGTATTGAACAGCTTGCGGTCGTTCAGCCGGACGACTTTGCCGTATTTCTCCAACTTCTTCACGTCGATGTCCTTCGGGTTGCCCATGATGCCGATGCAGTAGGGTTTGCCCTTGATGTTGTCTTCGTAGAACTTGACGATGTCGTCGAAGGTCAGGGCGTCGATCTTCGGCAGGTTTTCCTTGGCCGGGTCTTCGCTATAGCCGACGCGTTGCAGCGAGTTGAGGGTCTCGGCCTTGCTGCGGAACGACGGGTGAGTGGTCAGCGCTTCCTGGCGCATGTAGCTCTTGATGTTGTCGATGCGGTCGGCATTCTTCGGCATGTCGGTCACCAGACCCATGAATACGTCCAGTGCGTCGTTGGCCTTGTCGTTCTGTGTGCCGATGTTGCCAAACAGATAAGTCGGGTTGCCGGGCAGGGCAGGCGTGCCGATGTAGGCTCCGGCCGAGTAGGCCATGGAACGTTTTTCGCGGATTTCGTTCATCACCAGTCCGTTGAAACCTCCGGAGAAGTACTGGTTGAAGGCGTCGCGCAGCACGTCGTCCTTCTTGTCGTACTGGCCCAATGGCATGAAGAACCAGATCTGTGCCTGTTCGGCGTCGGAGTTGGGCAGGAAGTAAACCGTGTTCTCGGTGACGGGAGCCAGCGGCTTGTCTTGCGGCGAGGTCGATGGGCGTTCGTTGGCTACCAGCGGCAGGTTCTTGCTGAGGATGTCGTAAGCGTTGTCGAAGGGGAGGGTGCCGCAGTAGAAGATTTCGGCCTCGTAGTTGGCGGCGCGGTTGATGTCGCCGGTCAGTTCGGAAATGGCAAGGTCGTAGATCTCCTTATCGGTCAGCTCGTCGATGAAGCTCGACTTGTCCCGATAGATCATGTACTGCATCAGGGCAGACGACAGGGTGTTCACGTTGTCCTTGCGCTGCTGGCGTGCGCCCAGAAGCGAACCCTTGATACGGGTCAGCTGCTTTTCGTCCAGCTTCGGCATCAGGATCTGGCGCGACAGCAGCTGGCAGGCTTGCGGCAAGGTTTCTTCGTAGCCCTCCATGGTGATGTACAGGTAGTTGTCGCTGGCGCTGACGCTGCAGGTGGCGTTCAGTTTGCTCAGTTCTTCCTTCAGCTGCTGGGGCTCGTAGGCGCCCATGATGCCGGCATCGTTCATCAGCTGTGCGGCAATGCCTAACTTGGGGAACTCGCGTTCGCCCACGCCGTATCGCAGGGTGAGGCTGAACACGTTGTTTTCGGGGTTGACCGAATAGTACATCTTCGAGCGGTCGTTCAGTTTTCGGGTCTGCACGTCGGCAAAGTCGAAGAACTTCTCTTCGACGTGTCCGATGGGCATGCTCTTGAACTGCAGGGCGTAGAGCGACTGCTTGCCTACGGGCGGCTCGATGGGCTTGTAGCCGGGCTTCTTGATTTTTCCGCTGTTGCCGGTCTTGCCCTTTTCGATGTACAGGGCCAGATAGTTGCCGGTCAGGTATTGCTTGGCCACGCGCTTGATGTCGTCGGTGGTGATGGCCATGATTTCGTCCTTGTAGCTGAGCACCTTGCCCAAGTCTTCTTCGTTGATGAAGGCCTGCATCAGTATCAGGGCCTTGTTGGTGTTCGACTCCATGGTCAGGTCGTAGTCGCGGCACATGTTGGCCTTGATGGCTTCGATCTGCCAGTCTTCAAATTCGCCGTTGGCAATCTGTTCGATGGCTTTCAGGACTTTCTTCTCGGCGCTCTTGTTCGACTCGAAGCGGCGTTGGTTTTCGTCGTACAGGGGGATGGCATACACCATGTTGCGTCCCTGCTCGCGGCGGAAGTCGGTGCCTGCATCGCAGCTGGTCAGTTCGCCGTCCAGGGTCAGCTTGTCCAAGGTGCCGGTGTTGCTGCTGTTGTGCAGCAGCGACATGGCTATCTCTAACGGTTTCTCGTCGGGATGACCCGAGGGCACGCCCTTATAGGCCAGGCATACCATGGGGTAGTAGCCCACCTTGGCGGTGTACTGCTTGCGTCCCTGTATGTCGAGGTCGGGATAGGTCTTGCGTTCGGGCGTGGGGCGTTTGGGCAGGCGTCCGAAGGTGGCGCCGATGCGTCCGCTGATCTGCTGTGCGTTGACGTTGCCCACCAGAATCAGTACCATGTTTTCGGGGGTGTACCAGTTGTTGTAGAACTCGATGAGCTTGCTCAGGCGCGGGCTCTTCAGGTGTTCGGGCAGGCCGATGATGGGGCGCGCATAGGGATGTCCCTCGAATGCCTTGCTCGATATGAACTCGCGCTGTACGCTTCCGGGGTCGTCCTGATACATATTATATTCCTCATATACGCTTTCCAGTTCGGTCTGGAACAGGCGGAATACGGGGTTGATGAAACGCTGCGAATAGATTTCGAGCCATTTGTTGATCTGGTACGGGGGGAACGAGTTGTGGTAGTAGGTGACGTCGTAGCTGGTACCGGCGTTCAGGCCTTTTCCGCCCATGCTTTCGATGAGGTTCATAAACTCGTTGGAAACGCTGATCTTGCCTTCTTCCACGGTCAGGTCGTTGATCTCTTTCCCGATGGCTTCTTTCTTCAGCGGGTCGGTCTCTTTGGCCATTTCATCGTACTTGGCGATGATCTGTTCGTAGATGGGCTTTTCCTTTTCCCAGTCCAAGGCGCCGATTTTGTCGGTACCCTTGAACATGACGTGCTCCAGGTAGTGGGCCAGACCGGTGTACTC
>CABROZ010000156.1 GCA_902472795.1 uncultured Bacteroides sp.
CATCAGCGGCAAGGTATCGCCCCGTGCCCAACTCATCGCCGTTTCGGCCACCGCTATCGTGCTCATCGTCATCGCCATGTTCATGCCCAAGAATGTCGGCGTCGATGTCCCCAAAATCGTCTATGACCCCGTAGCCAAGACCACCGAAATACTGACCAACGTAGGTGTACCCGCCGACCAGATTTCGGCCTTCATCGCCAACCCCGCATCAGTCGATCTGACTCCGTATGCCGACGCCCTGAAGGAAGAAGCCGCCATGGCTCCCGAAGAAATGGTTGGTTCGCTGGCCACTCCGAAGGTGCCCCTGAGCGCCTTCCTGCTGGTATTGTGCGGACTTTGCACATCGGTCATGTGGGGCGGCATCTTCAACCTGGCTGTTGAAGGACTGGGCAAATACACCGCACAGGCATCGGGCATCTTCATGATGATGGTCGTTGGTGGCGGTATCCTGCCTCTGATTCAAAACGCCATAGCCGACGGCGTAGGCTACATGGCAAGCTACTGGCTCATCATCGCCGGCCTTGCCTACCTGCTCTACTACGGCCTGGTAGGATGCAAGAATGTCAACAAGAACATTCCTGTAGAATAGGATTTAAGGATTTAAGTTTTTAAGTTTATGAGTTTTTAAGTTTATGAGTTTGTGAGTTTGTGAGTTTGTGAGTTTGTGAGACTTATAAGATTATTCTCAATTTCTCCAACTCAAAAACTTAAGAACTAAAAAACTCAAGAACTTAAAGCTTAAGAACTTAAAACTTAAGAACTTAAAAACTAAAAAACTTACAAACTCAAAAACTCAAAACTAAAACATAGGTAATTATAATTATTCACCTTAAAAAATATAGTATTATGGATATAGAATACGTAAGAAGCCGTTTCATCAAGCATTTTGATGGAACAACAGGAGCAGTTTACGCTTCTCCGGGTCGCATTAATCTGATCGGCGAACACACCGACTACAACGGTGGTTTTGTATTCCCTGGAGCAATCGACAAAGGCATGATAGCCGAAATCAAGCCCAACGGCACCAACATCGTGAAGGCTTACTCCATCGACCTGAAAGATTATGTTGAGTTTGGTTTGGAAGAGGCTGACGCTCCTCGTGCAAGCTGGGCAAGATATATCTTCGGCGTTTGCCGCGAAATGATCAAACGGGGTGTAGAAGTAAAAGGCTTCAACACGGCTTTTGCCGGCGACGTTCCTCTGGGTGCCGGCATGTCTTCATCGGCCGCCCTCGAAAGCACCTACGCTTATGCCCTGAACGACCTCTTCGGCGACAACAAGATCGACAAGTTCGAGCTGGCCAAGGTAGGACAGGCTACCGAGCACAACTATTGCGGCGTGAACTGCGGCATCATGGACCAGTTTGCCTCCGTATTCGGCAAGAAAGGCCATCTGATCCGCCTCGACTGCCGTTCGCTCGAATACCAGTACTTCCCCTTCGACCCGCAAGGCTACCGCTTGGTGCTGGTTGACTCCGTCGTGAAGCACGAATTGGCATCGTCGGCTTACAACAAGCGCCGTCAGAGCTGCGAAAACGTAGTGGCTGCCGTTAAGAAACTTCACCCCGAAGTTGAATTCCTGCGCGACTGCACCATGGAGATGCTGAACGAAGTGAAAGCCGACATCAGCGAAGAAGACTACAAGCGTGCCGAATACGTCATCGAGGAAATACAACGCGTGCTCGACGTTTGCGACGCTCTGGAAAGAGGCGACTACGAAACCGTCGGACAGAAGATGTACGAGACGCACCACGGCATGAGCAAGCTGTACGAAGTAAGCTGCGAAGAACTCGACTTCCTCAACGACCTGGCATTCGACTGCGGCGTCACCGGATCGCGCGTCATGGGTGGCGGCTTTGGCGGATGTACCATCAACTTGGTGAAGGACGAACTGTATTCTACATTCGTCAACAAAGCAAAAGAAGACTTCAAGAACAAGTTTGGCCGTAGCCCGAAGATCTACGACGTAGTGATCAGCGACGGCGCAAGACGTTTGGAATAAAAAGAAATAAACCGAGTTGTAAAACAACTCAATTTTTCATCGTGTATGTAGGAAGGAAACCGTGAGGCTTTCTTCCTACGCTTTTTTTAGCGGGTCAGCTTACCCTGATCCATACTCCCTCGCCCCTGTCCTTCGCCTCGACGATGCGTTGCTTCAGCAAGGCGACGTGGCGACGCGAGTTGAGCACATGCCCCGGCTTGCGGTTTTCGCCCACCAGGATGCATCCGGCCGTGTCGGCAGGAGTGTTGCCCGCATGGATGCGGATGCCCTCGAACAGGGGCACATGGAGCAGCAGAGGCAGCCACTCGCCGAACTTGGGGCTTCGGGTGATGACCACCGGATAGCGTCCCTCGGGGATGGCCGTGCGCCCTCTTATCTTATGTTTTTTCTTCAGGTCGCGCCACGTGGGTTCCAGCGTGTCACACAGGTATTCGCCGTCGGCCTCCAGCCGGCCTATGGTATAGTCTTTTCGCTTAGCGATTCGTGTCAATGTCAATTCCATCTTTTCTGAATTTTAGCTTACTGTAATTGTCATTTGTAATTCTCTCCACGTAGTTGCGGTGCACCCACTGGTTGAGCATGTTTTGCGTGCCTTTCTCGTCCTTGCCCATCCGTTGGCGCACCTGTACGACCTGCTGATAGGTGAATTCGTCGGGCAGCAGATTCAGCAGGTTGCGAGGTCCGCCGCCGGTGCGCGAGCTGTCGATCATCGCCTCTTCGATGTCTGCCCCGAAGAACTCCATCTTGCAAGCCAAGTCGTACTGCAGCGACCAGCGGATGAAGTCCTCGAACGTATCGTCCCAGCGGCAATCGTTGGCCACGTAGAGGACGCATGCCTTCAGCCAGGCGATGACGTTGGCTCGGAAGGACAGGTTCTCATAGACGCGGCTTTGCGACAGGCGGGCAAAGTCGGCGCACTCTTCCTTCAGCTGTTGCGCCAGCCGGTAGGCCTGCGGACAGTCGATCAGCCCCTGTGCCTTCAGCAGGTTGTCGATGTAGGGGCGCAAAGCCTCGTCGAAGGCGTCGTCGTAGCTTCCATAGACGGGCATGTCGGCTCCTATTTCGCGTTCGGGGATGGTGCAGAAGTTAATGCGCGAGATGGGGCCGTCGGTCAGCACCTTCGAGAAGTATCGCTTACCCTTTTGGATGGTGGTCGAGGCGTTCCAGTTGAAGCGGATGGTGACCTTCTCCGTCACGCTCTGCACGCCTACGCGCGTCTGTCCGTAGCGGTTGCGGGGGTCAAAGGCCAGACACATGATCTGAAACTGCTGTCCGCTCCGTCCGCTGCCTTTCAAGGCATCGAACTGGTCGATCTCGTTCAGCTTCGTGTAGAGGAAGTGTCCGTCGGCTTCGGCCATGCGCATGACGAAGGCGGGGTTGGTCATGTCGGCGTCAATTTCCTGTATGACAAGTCCTTCGGGTCGTTTGCGCTTGTCCTTGTTGGCGCCTCTCGTGCTGACTTCGTCCTTCCACTGGCGTTCGCGCCGCAGGTTTTCCTCGTCGCGCCGGCGTATGTCGGCCATGATGCGGTTGATGGGTTCGCTGATGCAGTCCTTGCCCGCGCCGGTGCCCGCCATCAGCACGTTCATCAGTGTGGCTTCGTGCTCCACGTTGTCGATGTACCGGAACCTGACGCGGTGCAGATGAGCCGCCAGCGGTGGAAAGACGGCGTGCGCCACGGCAGCCTTGTAGAGGTCGGGGGTGCGGCTGATGAGCAGCTCGATCAAAGCGGGCAAACACTTTGGAAATGAAGAATGAAGAATGTCGGCTGCGCCTCCGAATGAAGAATTGTTTCCGCCCGCAGGCGATTCTTCGTTCTTCATTCTTAATTCTT
>CABROZ010000157.1 GCA_902472795.1 uncultured Bacteroides sp.
GGAAGCGAAGTGGCCAATATGTCTGTACTGGGTTATAATCTGCCGCGGGTGTACGAAGGCCGCGGACCACTCGAAGCCGCCAGCATCGGTGTGGACTTGAAGCCGGGCGAAATGGCCATGCGCTGCAACATTATCTGCATCGAAGGCGACCACATCAAGAACCACTCCGCCGGACACATCACTACCGAAGAGGCCGACGAACTGGTGCGCTACCTGCAAGAGCAGTTGGGCGACGACCGCATCCATTTCTATACAGGCGTGCAATACCGTCATCTGCTGGTAGTCAGAGGAGGGGACAAACGTATCGACTGCACACCGCCTCACGATGTGCCTCTGAAGCCGTTCCGCCCGCTCATGGTGAAGCCGCAGGCAGGCACCGAACACATTAGCGTGCCCGAAGGCAATGCCGACCTGACGCCGACACAAACGGCCGACCTGCTGAACGACCTCATCCTCCGTTCGCAGGAACTGCTGAAGAATCATCCCGTCAACCTGAAACGCATGGCCGAAGGCAAGGACCCCGCCAACAGCATCTGGCCCTGGAGTCCGGGCTATCGTCCGCAGATGGAACCGTTTTCGCATACCTTTCCGCAAGTGAAGCGGGGAGCCGTCATTTCGGCAGTCGATCTGATCAACGGCATCGGCTACTATGCCGGTTTGCGCCGCCTGAACGTGGAAGGTGCTACCGGACTGTACGATACCAACTACGAAAACAAAGTGGCCGCCGCCCTTGAGGCACTGAAGACGGACGACTTTGTCTATTTGCACGTCGAGGCCAGCGATGAAGCCGGACACGAAGGCGACGTCGCACTGAAGATGCGCACCATCGAGAATCTGGACAAGCGTGCCGTAGGGCCCATTTACGAAGCCGTGAAAGACTGGGACGAGCCGGTAGCCATCGCCGTGCTGCCCGACCATCCCACGCCCTGCAAGCTGCGTACGCATACGGTCGAGCCGGTTCCTTTCCTCATCTGGTATCCTGGCATCGAACCCGACGAAGTGCAGACCTTCGACGAAGTGGCTGCCTGCAACGGCATCTATGGACTGATGAAGGAAGACGAGTTTATCAACGAATTTATGAAACAAGCATAAGCAACTCACAGAAACAGAAACTATGAAATACTACAGTACCAATAAACAGGAAAACAACGTCAGTCTGGAAGACGCGGTGGTAAAAGGGCTGGCAACCGATAAGGGACTTTATATGCCCGATGTCATCAAGACCTTGCCGCAAGAGTTTTACGACCGGATAGATACGTTGAGCTTTCAGGAAATAGCTTATCGGGTGGCCGATGCCTTCTTTGGCGAGGATGTACCCGCCGATACGTTGAAGCAGATTGTGTATGACACGCTGAGTTTCGACGTACCGTTAGTCAAAGTTACCGACAACATCTTCTCGCTCGAACTGTTTCACGGCCCGACGCTTGCCTTCAAGGATGTGGGCGGCCGCTTCATGGCCCGTCTGCTGGGCTATTTTATCCGTAAGGAAGGCAAACGGCAGGTCAATGTGCTGGTAGCCACTTCGGGCGATACGGGCAGTGCCGTGGCCAATGGCTTTCTGGGTGTGGAGGGCATTCACGTGTATGTGCTCTATCCCAAAGGCAAGGTCAGCGAGATACAGGAAAAACAGTTCACTACGCTGGGGCAGAACATCACCGCCCTCGAAGTGGACGGTACCTTCGACGACTGTCAGGCGCTGGTTAAGTCGGCCTTCATGGATCGCGAGCTGAACGAGCACCTGCAGCTGACGAGTGCCAACTCCATCAACGTGGCCCGTTTTCTGCCTCAGGCGTTCTACTATTTCTATGCCTACGCCCAGTGGGTAAAGCAGATGAAGGCACGCTTTGGCGAGGGTGAGCAGCTTGGGGCAGTATTGTCGCGTGGTCCTGTAGTCTGTGTGCCCAGCGGCAACTTCGGCAACATCACGGCCGGTCTGTTCGGCAAGCGCATGGGGCTTCCCGTCAGCCGTTTCATTGCCGCCAACAACCGCAACGACATTTTCTATCAGTATCTCCGTACGGGTGTCTATACTCCCCGTCCCAGCATCGCCACCATTGCCAATGCAATGGATGTGGGCGATCCCAGCAACTTTGCTCGCGTACTCGACCTTTACGGGCATAGCCATGCGGCCATTGCAGCCGAGATCAGCGGGGCTACCTATACCGACGAGCAGATAGCCGACACCATGCGTCGTGTGTGGAAGGAGCATCATTACCTGCTCGATCCGCATGGTGCCTGTGGTTATCGTGCCCTTAGCGAAGGCTTGCAACCGGGCGAAACGGGCATCTTCCTCGAAACGGCTCATCCGGCCAAGTTTAAGGATACGGTGGAGGGAATTCTGGGCGAATCCATCAGCATCCCCGAGAAGTTACAGGCCTTCATGCGTGGCGCGAAGCAGAGCATCCCGATGTCGAAAGAATTTGCAGCTTTCAAACAATATCTGATGACGGTATGAGTCGGTTTGCCTGGTGCATGTCCGGTAAGCGGCGCTCGGGCTTGCCGATTGCATGCAAAGGCGAGCTTTGAACCATAAAAAATACAGGTGCGATGAACGAAACGAAGGTTTGTTTGTTAGTTTAGCATCTGTTATTAAAAAAAGAAAGAGTATATGTTATCTATTTTATTGACGGCAGCAGCGACTGCCGAGAAAAGTGTTGATGGGCTGAGCCGATTGCAGACGTTGGCGGAACAGATGTACGACTGGGGTATCAGCGCCGGTAAACATCTGATCAGTGCACTTATCATTTTTGTGGTGGGACGCTTCCTGATATCTTTCCTGAACCGGATGGTGGCAAACATCATGATAAAAAGAAAAGTGGATCCGGGCATACAGAGTTTCGTCAGGAATGTGATGAGTATTTTGCTGACGATCTTGCTGGTTGTGGCCATTATCGGAAAGTTGGGAATCGAGACGACTTCGTTTGCCGCGTTGCTGGCTTCGGCCGGTGTGGCTATCGGTATGGCCCTGTCGGGTAACTTACAGAACTTTGCCGGCGGATTGATCATACTGATTTTACGTCCCTTCAAGGTGGGCGATTGGATCGAAACCCAAGGGCAGTCAGGTACAGTGCGCGAAATCCTGATCTTTCATACATTGCTGACAACAGCCGACAACAAGGTGATTTACATCCCCAACGGTGCTTTGAGCAGTGGGACGATTGTTAATTACAGCCGCGAGGAAAACCGTCGGGTAGAGTGGATTGTAGGTGTGGAATATGGTGAGGATTACGACAAGGTCGAGAGCGCAGTACGGACCATTATTGCTGCCGACCAGCGTATCCTGACAACTCCCGCTCCTTTTATAGCCTTGCATGCATTGGACGCCAGCAGTGTGAATGTGGTGATTCGTGTGTGGGTGAAGACATCTGATTATTGGAATGTCTATTTCGAAATGAACAAGAAAATTTATGCCGAGTTCAATAAGGCGGGCATTGGCTTCCCGTTCCCGCAACTGACAGTTCATCAAGCCAAAGACTGATCCGTTTGCTGATCTCATTTAGTAACCAAACAACCCGGAATCCGTCCTTTTGTCGAACCATTCCGGGTTGTTCCCGTACAATCGGTTTTCTTGCTAATCTTCACAGAATGAGCGACATTCGTTTTACTTACGATAGTTCCGTTTCCTTATCTTATATATAAAAATCTGTTAAAACGCATATCTCCTGTTGTAGATTCAAAATAAATACCTACCTTTGCATCCGCAATCGAGAGAGATAGCAACCCAACAATGAAATTCTGGTGCGTTAGTTCAGCTGGTTAGAATACATGCCTGTCACGCATGGGGTCACGGGTTCGAGTCCCGTACGC
>CABROZ010000158.1 GCA_902472795.1 uncultured Bacteroides sp.
CGTCCCCTAATATGATAATGTGTTTCATTTTTTAATGGATCATTGAGATTGGAAAATGGAATATGGGAAATGGCTGCTGCATCGATATTTGATATTTGCGAATGATCCATTAACCATTGTCCATTCTCCATTATTTATACGTTTGCAATGCTCATGATGTCGGCGAACACGCCGGCGGCAGTCACGCTGGCTCCGGCACCGTAGCCTTGTATCATCATCGGATATTCCTTGTAGCGCTCGGTGGTGAGCAGAATGATGTTGTTGCTGCCCTCCAGACCGTAGAACGGATGCCCCATGCCTACCTCCTGCAGACCAACCGAGGCCTTGCCGTCCTCCAGCTTGGCCACGAAACGCCAGTGCTTGTGCTCGGCCTCGAGCACCTTGCGGCGGGCTTCAAAGTCGGCGTCCAGGCTGGGCACTTTCTTCCAGAAGTCGTCCAGCGAACCTTCGAAGAAGTCGTCGGGCACGAAGAGGTGTTTCTCCACGTCGCTCTGCTCCAGGCGATAGCCGGCTTCGCGAGCCAGGATGACCAACTTGCGGATAACGTCCTTACCGCTGAGGTCGATGCGCGGATCGGGTTCGGAGTAACGCTCTTCCTGCGCCATGCGGATGGTGCGGCTGAAGGGGATGTCGGCACTGATCTTGTTGAAGATGTAGTTCAGCGTGCCGCTCAGTACGGCTTCTATCTTCAGTATCTTGTCGCCACTATGGATGAGGTCGTTGATGGTGTTGATGATGGGCAGTCCGGCGCCCACGTTGGTCTCGAACAGATACTTCACACCGCGCTGACGGGCTATCTGCTTCAGTGTGCGGTAGTTTTCGTATTCGGACGAAGCGGCTATCTTGTTGGCTGCCACTACCGATACGTTGTGCAGCAGCAGGTCCTTGTAGAGCGAAGCCACTTCGGCGCTTGCCGTACAATCGACGAAGACGGAGTTGAAGATGTTCATTCCGATAATTCCGTCGCGCAGGGTTCCCAGCGTGCTGTCCTGCCCTTTGGCGGCGAGTTCTTCGCGGAAGTTGCCCAAGTCGATGCCTTCGCGTGCGAACATGGCTTTGCTGGCATCGGCTATACCTACGACGTTGAGTTGCAGGCCGTTCTCCTGCATCAGCTTCTGCCGCTGGCTGTGAATCTGCTGTATCAGGCTGCCGCCCACGGTGCCGATGCCGCAGATGAAGAGGTTGAGCACCTGATATTCGGAGAGGAAGAACGAATCGTGGATGACGTTGAGCGACTTGCGAAGCGACTTGCTGTCCACTACGAACGAGATGTTGGTCTCCGAAGCACCCTGTGCACAGGCTATCACGTTGATACCGTTGCGTCCCAGCGTGCCGAACAGCTTACCGGCGATGCCCGGCGTGTGCTTCATGTTCTCGCCTACAATGGCTACGGTGGCCAGGTTCTTCTCGGCCTGTATGGGCGAAATCTCGCCCATGGCAATTTCTTTTTCGAATTCTTCATTCAGCACTTCGCAAGCCAGGTCGGCATCGGCATTGCGCACACCGATGGACGTCGAGTTCTCCGACGATGCCTGCGACACGAGGAAGACGCTGATGCCGTTCTTGGCCAACGCCTTGAATATGCGGTAGTTGACACCGATGACACCCACCATACCGAGACCCTGCACGGTAATGAGGCTCGTGTCGTTGATCGAAGAGATACCCTTGATGGCCTTGCTCTGCGGGTCGGAAACTTCCTGTTTGATGATGGTGCCTTCGCCCTCGGGGTTGAAGGTGTTCTTTATCAGGATAGGAATGTTCTTGTGGCAGACGGGGTAGATGGTAGGCGGATAGACTACCTTGGCGCCGAAGTTGCAAAGTTCGGTGGCCTCGACGTAGCTCAACTCCTTGATGGTGTAGGCGGTGGAGATGACACGCGGGTCGGCAGTCATGAAGCCGTCCACATCGGTCCAGATTTCCAGACTGTCGGCATCGAGCGCAGCGGCCACGATGGCTGCCGTATAGTCGGAACCTCCGCGACCCAGGTTGGTCACGACACCCGTCGTCTTGTCGGTAGCAATGAAGCCCGGTATCAGCGTGCGGCGGGGCAGTTCGCGGAAGGCCTCACGCACCAGTCGGTAGGTCTGGTCGGCATCGAGAATGTGTTTCGAGAATTTCTTTTCCGTCTTGATGAACTGACGCGAGTCGCGCCACTCGGCTCCTGTCAGACGTGCCGCAATGAGCGACGACAGGCGTTCGCCGTAGCTTACGATGGTGTCGCTGGTTTTCTGCGACAGGTCCTTTATCAGATAGACGCCCTGGAAGATGTCCTTCAGCTCGTTGAGCAGCTCGCCCACTTCGCGTTGCAGGGTTACCTGCTCCTCGCCGGCGGGAATGACTTCCTTGACCATCTCGACGTGGCGGTAAACGATTTCCTTGAATTCGTTCTCGTAGGCAACGTCGCCCGCCGCTGCCAGCCGCGAGGCATTGAGCAGCTTGTCGGTGATGCCACCCAGGGCCGACACGACTACGATGACCGGTTCATCGACCGCTTCCACTATTTTCTTCACACTCAGAATACTGCTTGCGGTTCCTACGGACGAACCGCCAAACTTCATTACTTTCATTATATTAGACTGTTTTTATTGACGATTATTGAAAATTGGAAAAAGGGAGAAAAGGGAAGAATGCATCTTCTTTCTCCATCCATAAAAAATAAAGCTGAACTGAAAAACGGTGTAACACGTAGAAACACAAATACTATCCCCTAACCCCTAAGGGTCATGGTCCACATGGATGTGACGGTATGTTGGAAGTACTTGTTCATAGCTCTTGTTTCTATCGTTTCGGATAAGTGTTGCAAAAGTAACAATAAAAACATTCATTCTATCACTTTTTGCCACTTTTTTACGATAAAAATAAAGGAAGTATGTGTTTTATGCAGAAATATGCCCAATGCAGGGCTGACAAAGTGCACTTGTCTGCCCCGGAAAAGGCACTAAACCGGGCGTTCTTTTCTTACACTTTGTTAGAAACTAAGAGATATATCATTATCTTTGCACAGTGAAACCGAAAGAAACGAGCGTATGAACCCAGAAAGCACTTCCGTTTTGCTAATATACACCGGTGGAACCATCGGAATGATCGAGAACCCGGAGACGGGCGCCCTGGAGAACTTCAACCTGGAGCAACTCCAAAAGCATGTGCCCGAACTGCAGAAGTTTGCCTTCCGCATCGACACTTACCAGTTCGACCCGCCCATGGACTCGTCGGACATGGACCCCGAAGCGTGGCGAAAGCTGGTACGCATCATCAGCGACAACTACCACCGCTATACAGGCTTCGTCATCCTGCACGGCACCGACACGATGGCCTTCACGGCCTCGGCCCTGAGCTTCATGCTCGAAGGACTGAACAAGCCCGTCATCCTGACCGGCTCGCAACTGCCCATCGGCGTGCTGCGTACCGACGGCAAGGAAAACCTGCTGACCAGCATCGAGATAGCCACGGCCTGCCACAGCAACGGCCGCCCCATCGTGCCCGAAGTATGCATCTTCTTCGAGAACCACCTGATGCGCGGAAACCGGACGACCAAAATCAATGCCGAAAACTTCAACGCCTTCCGCTCGTACAACTATCCCGTACTGGCCTCGGCAGGCATACATATTAAATATAATAATGTGCAGATTCATCCCCATGCCGTCCGCCGCGAACTGAAGCCGCACTTCCTGCTCGACACCAACATCGCCATCCTGAAGCTGTTTCCCGGCATTCAGGAGAACGTCGTGCGCTCGCTCTTCGCCATCGAAGGGCTGAAGGCGGTAGTGCTTGAAACCTACGGCTCCGG
>CABROZ010000159.1 GCA_902472795.1 uncultured Bacteroides sp.
GAATAGACAAATTTCAATTACAAACAATTAATTTATACCTAAAATGACTAAGAAACTGTATTTGCCGCTTTTAGTGGCATTGGTTGCTGTCCTCACATCGTGTGGAAGCAAAATGGGTGAGTTGTCATCAGATTACTTTACCGTAACGCCCCAGGTATTGGAAGCTGTAGGAGGCAAGGTTCCTGCTACCATCAACGGTAAGTTCCCCGAAAAGTACTTCAACAAGAAGGCTGTTGTCGAAGTTACTCCCGTCCTGAAATGGGAAGGCGGTGAGGCCAAAGGTCAGTCTGCCGTATTCCAAGGAGAAAAAGTTGAAGGTAACGACCAGACCATTTCGTACAAGATGGGTGGTAGCTACACCATGAAGACTTCTTTCGACTATGTTCCCGAGATGGCCAAATCAGAACTCTATCTGGAATTCAAAGCCACTGTAGGCAAAAAGACAGTTGAAATTCCTGCCGTTAAGATCGCCGACGGTGTAATCTCCACTTCCGAAATGGTTGAGCAGACACTGAGCAGCGCTACTCCGGCCGAAGGTGCCGACGCTTTCCAACGTGTCATCAAGGAAAAGCACGACGCACAGATCATGTTCTTGATCCAACAGGCTAACGTACGCGCCAGCGAACTGAAGACAGCCAAGGCATTCAACGAAGAAGTTAAGAATGTCAGCGAAGCTGCCAACAAGAAGATCAGCAACATCGAAATCTCTGCTTACGCTTCTCCCGATGGTGGTTACGACCTGAACAAGGGTCTGGCCGAGAACCGTCAGGACAACACTGCCAAGGTCATCAATAAGAACCTGAAGAAAGACAAGGTTGAAGCTACCGTAGATACGAAATATACTGCACAGGACTGGGAAGGATTCCAGGAACTGGTTTCCAAATCCAACATCCAGGATAAGGAACTCATCCTCCGCGTTCTTTCCATGTATCAGGATCCCGAACAAAGAGAACAGGAAATCAAGAACATCTCTTCTGTTTACAAGACTCTGGCCGACGAAATCCTGCCGCAACTGCGTCGTTCTCGTCTGACTTTGAACTACGAAGTCATCGGTAAGTCCGACGAAGAACTCTCTAAGCTGGCCGAAAGCGATCCTAAACAGCTGAACCTCGAAGAACTGCTGTATGCCGCTACGCTGACTAACGATGCTGCCAAGAAGGAAGCCATCTATACAGCTGCTACTCAGAACTTCCCGAACGACTACCGTGCATACAACAACCTCGGTAAGCTGGCTTACCAGGCTGGTAACCTTGACAAGGCTGAAAACTACTTCAAGAAAGCCGCTTCTATCAAGGATGCTCCTGAAGTAAACATGAACCTCGGTCTGATTGCCCTGAACAAGGGTGACAAGGCTGCTGCCGAATCATACTTTGGCAAAGCTGCCGGTGCTGAAGAACTGAACGAAGCTCTGGGTAACCTCTACATCGCTCAAGGTCAGTACGACAAGGCTGTCAACGCCTTCGGCGACACAAAGAGCAACAGCGCCGCTCTGGCACAGATCCTGGCCAAGGACTACAACAAGGCTAAGAACACACTGGCTGGCGTAGAAACTCCGGATGCTTACACAGACTATCTGATGGCCGTACTGGGTGCAAGAACCAACAACGCTTCCATGGTAACAAGCAGCCTGAAGAACGCTGTTGCCAAGAACCCGGCATTGGCTAAGAAAGCCGCTTCCGACCTGGAATTCGCCAAGTATTTTACCAACGCCGACTTCATGAACATCATCAAATAATAAGAAAGTGAAGCAGGCGAGTTTGTGAGTTTATAGGTTAAGGCAAAACAACAACTCTATGACTTAATAACTCAGAAACTCAAAACCCAATAACGATAAGAAGTTGCCCGGCATAAGAAATTATGTCGGGCAACTTTTTTTTATATCCGACAAAAGAAGTACATTCGCAGCAAGTATCAGAAGAAACATCATGATGAAGAAAATCAACCTTGTATATGCACTGCTTGTCATCCTCGCAGCCTGTGGCGGGAAGTCCACCCCATCGACCCGCATCAGCGGTGAGATCAAAGGATTAGGCAACGACACCCTCTACCTCTTCGGAGCCGATCCCCTCTACGACCGGATGGACACACTGCCCGTGAAGGAGGGCAAATTCTCGGCCGACCTGTCGGTTGATACGTTAGTGACCGCTTACCTGCTGTTCAGCGACGGCAACAGGTACCCGATATTCGTAGGCAAAGGCGACAACATCCTTGTCAAAGGAAATGCAGGCGACCTGACTTCGATAGAAGTAACCGGTAACACTGCCAACGACGAATTCACCACCTTCCAGAAAGACCTGAAAGGCTTGGGAAAACCCTCGGAAAGGGCATTGCAAGAGAAAGCGGAGACATTCATCACAACCCACCCGGCATCGTTGGTCAGCGTCTATCTGCTCGAACAATATTTCGTCAAGACCACGCAACCCGACCTGTACCGCATCGAACGCCTCATCAGCAGAATGACCGGCGAACTGAAAGACCGTCCTAACGTGGACCAACTGTCCAAACGCATCCAGAACGAAGAAAAAACCGTTGTCGGGAAAACTCTTCCCTACTTCCGCCTGCCCGATACGGAAGGGAAAGAGACTACCCGTACCGACTTCAAGGACCAATACCTGCTGTTACACTTCTGGGCCTCGTGGGATTCGCTCAGCATGAAACAAAACGAAATGTACAAGCGCATCTATCAAAAAGTACAAAAGAACAAAAACTTTGCCCTGCTGGGCATCTCGCTCGACACCGACCGCAAAGCCTGGCTGGACGTCATCGAACAGGATACGCTGAAGTGGAAACAACTGTGCGACTTCGACGGCTGGCATTCGGCATTCATCGGTCAGCTGTCGCTGCACAACCTGCCTGCCAACATCTTAGTCAGTCCCTCGGCACGGATTGAAGGAAAAGACCTCGACGAAGATGCCATCCTGAAGAAAGTGGAAGACATCGACCAGGAAGCCAAAGAAAAGAAAGCACAGGCAAGGAAAAGGAGATGACACAACATCCCACCTGTCTGCGCAAAAACACCACATACCCCATTAACCTCACTAATACGAATAAAAACGCCATGTTGATTAAAGTTTTCGGCGCAGCCGTGCAAGGCATCGACGCCACCCTCATCACTATCGAAGTAAACAGCTCGCGAGGCTGTATGCTCTACCTCGTCGGGTTGCCCGACTCTGCCGTCAAGGAAAGCCAGCAGCGCATCCGCTCGGCCCTGCAGGTCAACGGCTACCGCGTGCCCACGTCCACCATCACCATCAACATGGCTCCAGCCGACATACGCAAGGAAGGCTCGGCCTACGACCTCCCGCTGGCCATCGGCATGCTGGGGGCTACCGAAGTCGTACGTCCCGACAAGCTGGAAGACTACCTGCTGATGGGCGAGCTCAGCCTCGACGGAAGCCTGCAACCCATCAAGGGTGCACTGCCCATCGCCATCAAGGCACGCGAACTGGGCTTCAAAGGCCTGATTCTGCCCCGCCAGAACGCACGCGAAGCGGCTGTGGTGAACAAGCTCGATGTATATGGCGTGGAAAACATCAAGGAAGTGGTGGAGTTCTTCAACGGAGAGCGGGAACTCGAAGCCACCATCGTCAACACCCGCGAAGAGTTCTACGCCCACCAGGCCATGACCGACCTCGACTTTGCCGACGTCAAAGGGCAGGAGAACGTGAAACGCGCCCTCGAAGTAGCGGCTGCCGGCGGACACAACATCCTGCTGAT
>CABROZ010000160.1 GCA_902472795.1 uncultured Bacteroides sp.
GTGTAATCCGTGCCTAAAGGAAAGCGATTCCTTATTTTGACACATCCCCGAATTTCAATTTTGCAACAGAACAGATGCTTACATGGCTTTCTTTCTGATCAGCAGACAGCTGCCTCCGCCCGGAGCCAGTTTTACCCGAACGACAGAATCGGACGTGACCTGTTGGCGACGCACCTTCAACTGCTCGCGATTAAGCAGATAGTGAGCATCGTCTCCGTCTTCCATTACCACAGCCTCGTAAGTGACTCCTTTCTCCAGGAAGTCCATCGGAAGCTCAAGCGTACGCCCTTCTTCGTTGGTAGCCACTCCCACCAGATAGGCATCCTTGGTTTGCCTCATCATCGCGATGTATTCGCCAATTTTCCCACAAAGCGTGCGGCTCTCCACCCAAGGCATCTGCTGTGCACTGATGAACTCCAGCAAAGGAGGATATTTACGATAGAACTCGGGAATGTCGGGGATGACGGTGGCACCCGAGAATACGATAAGCGTACGGGCTGCCTCGGACACCAAAGTGGAAGGCACCGGCTGACTTTCGTCCACACGTGTGGTACGACCCTGGCGTAAATCGAACATACCGTTATTCATGTCGATGGGGCCGGCTATCATATTGACGAATACGGAAGTCACAAAGGTTTTAGGCTGAAATACCCGATGGGCATCCAGTTGCGCCTGGCAATATTCGCGAGTAACGGCGTTGGGCCATGTACGCATCTGACCGTAAGGATGGACGGGACCATCGTGGAAATCAACAAGCAATTTGTTCTGGGCACACAAGGCCGTAATCTTCTGAGTCCACAAGTTCTTTTCACGGGGAGTTCCTGTCATAAAACCGTATTTGATACCGGCAGCCCCCCAAGAGGCGTATTGCGAGAGGGTCTCTTCAATCGGATAGCGGCGTCCGCCCACATCGTTCAGATAGAGCCATACCCCCACACCTTTCTCCTTACCGTATTGGATAATGCGTTTTACATCGGCCGACTTGTCGCCCGTAAGCGGGTTGGATTCTGCCTCGTGCTCGGGACCGTACCAGTTGGCATCGAGCACCAGATAGGGGAAATGCTGTTCGGCCGCAAAATCGATCATGCGTACCCACGAAGGATAATTCATCCCATACGTGAAACCTTCCCACTGGGCACCGTCAATACGCCAGTCCCAAACGGCCACACCGGGTTTTACCCACGAAAAGTCGCCCGACGGATCAGGGTTCAGCAACTCGAGCAGGTGAGAATCGACCATCGCACCGGGAGTACGTCCGATAAAGACCACACGCCATGCCGACAGATAACCCGCCGACAAATCAGTCTTCTGAGGCTCTACGACAAACGTCTGCTCTCCCTTGGTGGAGCGCAAAAGCAGCGGAGCATCCGTATGCAAGTCGGCTTCGTGGAGCGCCATGTAAAGGGTACTGTCCACTTGCACCGTCATAACGGGCTGACGAATGCCATCCGATTCGGTCAACCGCTCGGGGCCGATATTATGCCACTCGTTGTTGTAGAACCAGGCCGTATAATCGCCGTTAAAAGCAAAGCCGGTACTTTCGGTCACTGCGTTGAGGGCCAACGGCGAATCCTCGGGAACGAAATAGCGGAATGCCACACCGTCATTGTAAGCCCTGAACGACATCCCGATCGTACGTTTGGCATCGGCATAAGAAAATAGTAAAGATAGTTCATTATAGCAGTCTTTCACACGGCTGCGCTTTCCCCAGACAGGTTTCCAAACGCCGTCGTGCCGGTCTCTTTCGACCGAAACCAACCGGAGCTGTTGCGCCGTAAAGAGCTGATTGCCCAAAGAATCACGAAAGCCCAACAAAGATTTATCTATCAACAGAGAATCGTAGGCTGACAGGCGATAACACCAACTACCTTCGTCCGACTGAAAAACTTCGAGCGATATCTCTTTATCAGGAGACGTCAGGACATGCTCGGCAGCCTTTGCACGACCCATAAAAATAAGAAGAAAAGCAAAAAGGGGGAACAATAGTTTTATCATATTTTTCATATTAGTTGATTAAAGTAATTATCATTCATCGATGTATTACACCATGAAATCTTTACGGCGTAACACAAAGCTGTTACTCAGATACTTCTCGCGCACAATTTTATTTTCGGCCAGTTCTTCGGGAGTGCCCTGAAACAGGATTTTCCCTTCGAACAGCAAGTATGCGCGGCTGGTAATGCTCAGCGTTTCCTGTACGTTGTGGTCGGTAATAAGAATACCGATATTCTTGTCCTTCAGCCGCCACACAATCTGCTGAATGTCTTCCACGGCAATGGGATCGACACCGGCAAAAGGCTCGTCGAGCATGATGAACTTAGGGTCGATGGCCAGGCAGCGGGCAATCTCCGTACGACGGCGTTCACCACCCGAAAGCTGGTTACCTTTGTTCTTGCGCACCTTCTGCAGGCGGAATTCGGCGATAAGGCTTTCCAACTTATCCTTCTGATAATCCAATGGTTTGTTGGTCATCTCGAGCACCGAAGCAATATTGTCTTCCACACTCATCTGGCGAAAGACGGAAGCTTCCTGGGCCAGATAACCGATGCCGTTCTGGGCACGCTTGTACACAGGATATTTCGTGATATCGAGGTCGTCGAGGAAAATGCGGCCTTCGTTGGGAGTGATCAGACCTACTGTCATATAGAACGATGTCGTCTTCCCCGCACCGTTCGGACCGAGCAAACCGACAATCTCGCCTTGACGCACATTGAACGACACGTGACTAACCACCGTACGTTTTCCGTACTTTTTGACCAGATCTTCCGTGCGAAGCACCATTTTAGTTTCTTCCATATCAGCTAATTTTGCCGCAAATGTAGCAAAATAAGCTGAAAAGCCGTACATTTGCAGACAAATACTAACTTATAAGTTATGATAAAAGCCCTTAGAACCGTAGGAAGATATTTCATGCTTATGGGGCGGACCTTCTCACGTCCCGAACGCATGCGCATGTTCTTCCGCCAATACCTTAACGAAATGGAGAAGCTGGGCGTGAACTCCATCGGCATTGTGCTGCTGATATCGTTCTTCATCGGCGCCGTCATCACCATACAGATTAAGTTGAATATCGAAAGTCCCTGGATGCCCCGCTGGACGGTAGGTTATGTGACCCGCGAAATCATGCTGCTCGAATTCTCATCGTCCATCATGTGTCTGATTCTGGCAGGAAAAGTAGGTTCGAACATTGCTTCCGAGCTGGGTACGATGCGCGTCACCCAGCAGATTGATGCACTGGAAATCATGGGAATCAACTCGGCCAACTACCTCATCCTGCCCAAAATATTCGCCATGGTCACCATGATTCCGCTACTGGTAACCTTCAGTATCTTCGCCGGCATCATCGGAGCCTTTGCCACATGCTGGTTTGGAGGCATCATGACTGCTACCGACCTCGAGTACGGCTTGCAATACATGTTTGTCGAATGGTTCATCTGGTGCGGCATCATCAAGTCGCTGTTCTTTGCCTTCATCATAGCCAGCG
>CABROZ010000161.1 GCA_902472795.1 uncultured Bacteroides sp.
CACAGCTTATTCCAATTTCAGGAAGCAAACCTTCCAAGAGTTTTAAGTCAACGTCCGTTTGTCCAAAAACTCTTGAAAAGTTTGTTTGTAGCTGTCACTTACCGGAATATAGGTTTTGCCAAAGACGATACGGCCACGGTCGATGATGCGGATTTTGTCTTTTTGCACAATATACGAGCGGTGTACCCGCATGAATCGGGAAGCCGGCAGCATTTCTTCCATCGCTTTCATGCTCATTAATGAAAGGATAGGTTTGGTGTTGCCCTCTTCATAGATCTTGATGTAATCCTTTAAACCCTCTATGTAAAGGATGTTTTTCAGCTCGATCTGTACTAACTTATATTCACTTTTTACAAAGATGCTGTCTATCTCGTCTTTAGGTTGCTGTAGCACCTCGAACCATTGTACGGCTTTGTTTGCGGCTTGTAGAAAATCGACGTAAGAGATGGGTTTCAGCAGATAATCCAACGCATTGACTTTGTAGCCATCGATGGCATATTGGCCAAAGGCTGTCGTGAAAACGATGCGGGTGTGTGGATTAACCATTTTAGAAAACTCTAAGCCATTCAGTTCGGGCATCTGTATATCTAAAAATAGAAGATCGACCTGCTTGCCGGGCAGTTCCTTCATGGCTTGTACGGCACTCGAATATTTTCCGGCTAACGTCAGGAAGGGAGTCTTGTTGACGTAACTTTCCAATAAGTTCAGGGCTAAAGGTTCGTCATCTACTATTGCGCAATTTAAAGTCATAACTTTGGTCGAATTTACTATTAAACGTTAATTACAAGGATAGATCTGTATTCACTGTTGTCCTCACTTACTCCGTGTGTCCATTTATAACGGCCGGGGTAAGTCAGTTCAAGCCTTTTTTGCACCTGCTCCAGTCCGATGCCGCTTCCACTTTTGTCTTCTTCGTTCTTAGGATGGTAGCTGTTGTATATTTCACAACGTACTTCTTGGGCTTTTTCCGTAAAGTAGATGCGGATATAGCTGGGCTCGGTAGGAGAAATGCCATGTTTGAAAGCATTTTCTATCAGTGAGATAAATATTAGCGGGGCAATCTCTGTCCGGCTGTCGGGACGGACGGAAATTTGGGTTTCAACAGTGACGTTCGATGACAGACGGATACGCATCAGTTCAATGTAATTGCGGATAAAATCCATTTCTTTTCCCAACGGAACAAAGTTCTGCTGGTTATCGTATAGTACATGACGCAACAGCCGGCTTAATTCCTGTACGGCAGCCTGGGCCTTGTCTGTATCGAAAGCTATCAGTGCATAGATGTTGTTGAGCGTGTTGAGCAGAAAGTGTGGATTCAGCTGGTTGCGCAGATTCTTCAGTTCAGCTTCCGTTCGACTCTTCTCTGCTTCTCGTCGGGCTGCTTCGATCTGTCCCCATCGTCCGCTCAATCGGATGGCGGTGCTAAGTCCAACGGTAAGTATCATGGAAAAGATGTCGCGAAGGAAAAATAACCAGCGGGGTGGTCCCATGGGTTTGTCTCCTTCGACATCTTTCCGTGGATAACGGACGGACATGTAATCCTGCCAGAAGTGTGCACCTACTGCCGTACACGTTATCAGCAGTAGGTTTAGTATGAAATACTCTTTCGTCCGTCCCTTAAACAGATAATGGGGAATAAGGATGAAGTAGTTGATGTAAAATACAATCAGGAAAGTGACTGGTACGATGCCTCCGTGGTGCAGATAGTCCTGCCAGGTGATGGTGAATCCGCTACGGCTCATCATGATAAAGGGAAAGGCAAATACCCCAGCCAATGATATGGATCATGGCTTCGATGATGTGGTAACGTGAGGAAGCTTCAAGTTGTTTCATGGTGTTGCAAAGATAGCATTATTTTTGATTTATTCGTACCGTATGGCTTCAATAGGATCCAAGTCGGCAGCTTTTTTGGCCGGATACCATCCAAAGAACACACCGGTAATCGTACAGACTGCAAATGACAGGAATACACTCCATGTCTGTATGTAGATGGGCCAATGGGCTACATTCTTTACGATGAACGAGGCACCGCATCCTATGATGACACCAATGATACCTCCCGTAATGCTAATGAGGATGGCTTCGATTAAGAATTGGCTCAGGATATCAATCCCTCGTGCGCCGACCGACATACGCAAACCTATTTCCCGGGTACGTTCGGTGACCGAAACATACATGATGTTCATGATGCCGATACCGCCTACAACCAATGAGATGCCGGCTATACATGCCAAAAGCGTAGTCATCAGGTCGGTGGTGGTGTTAAGCATGCTGCTAAGTTCCTGTTGGGTACGGATAGTGAAGTCATCGTCATCGCTTTCCTTCAGTTTGTGGTTGCGACGTAGGATTTCCGTGATTTCTTCGGTTGCATTGTCTGTCATGTCTTCTGTTAAGGCTGAGGCAAAGATTCCTTCCAGATAGGTCTGGGCAAGCAGACGCTTCATGACGGTAGTATAGGGAGCCAGCACTACATCGTCCTGGTCCATACCCATTGAGTTGTATCCCTTCGATTTCAGGACTCCTACCACCCGGAAGGGAACCTGATTGAAACGGATGATTCGTCCGATGGGGTCTTCGTTGGGGAACAGGTTGTCAACAATGGTTTTACCGATGACGCACACTTTGGCCGAAGTCTGTATGTCGGTTTCGGTAAACATTTCACCGCTCTCGATGTTGAGTTGGCGGATTTCGAGATAGTCAAGCCCGACTCCGCTTACCGAAGACGGATAGTTATTGTTACCTGCAATGAGCTGTCCGGATGAGGATACGTTGGGGCTGATGGCCGCAATGTAGTTTGTTTCGTCGCGCAGCGATTCGTAGTCGGTCAGCTTTAATGTCTGCATGGCACTGGGGTCCTGGCGTACACCGCCACGCATGTCTGCTCCCGGATGGATCATAATCATGTTCGAACCCATTTCCGAGATTTGTTTTTGAATGCTCTTTTTCGAACCTTGTCCGATGGCAAGCATGGTGATGACCGAAGCCACACCGATGATGATGCCCAACATGGTAAGGAATGCACGCAACTTATTGTTAGCGAGTGCGCGCAGAGCTATTTTAAATAGATTAGTACCATTCATTGTTTCGTTATTTTGATGTTGATAAGTCCGATCGGGGTTGTCTGATTCTAATAAACTCGTTTCTTATGCACTTTTAATCATTGTCTTCCTGTTTGGGAAGGGCAGCAAGTGCTTCGGCTGCGTTTAAGATGTGGTTATTCAAACGGTCTTCTCTCACTTGTCCATCTCTTAGCACAATATTGCGGCTGCTGTATTGTGCTATTTCGGGATTGTGTGTCACGAAGATGATGGTTCGTCCTTCGGCATGCAGCTTTTGGAACAGAACCAGAATTTCGAACGAAGTCCGGGTATCCAGGTTTCCCGTAGCTTCATCGGCTAAGATTACGGCTGGATTATTGACCAAGGCACGTGCAATGGCTACACGTTGCATCTGTCCGCCGGACATCTGATTG
>CABROZ010000162.1 GCA_902472795.1 uncultured Bacteroides sp.
GTTGTTTGTTGTTTCGTCATCGCTGCATGATGCACCGAGAAGTGCCATGCCGGCCAAAAGGGCCATTGAAAACAATTTTCTGCTCATAATTTAAGTTTTAAGTTTAGTGTTTTGTTGACGAGGAACAAGGCTTCAGACCACGAGGCTTACCCTGTCCTCTTGTCAACTGTTTGATTATTATTCTTTATTTTATTGGGGTTACTTTAAACAAGTCTGTTTCCTATGAGTTTCTTTATAGTTACTATCACTTTGCTTTGTCATCCTGAACGAAGTGAAGGATCTGTTATCACATAGTCTTCGAAAGAGATCCTTCACTTCGTTCAGGATGACAGAATGATAACTATGTTATGCGCTAAGACAAAAAGTGTACTTTTTAAAGTGGATTCAGTTATTTTACTTGTCAACTCGTCCTCTCGTCAACTCAAAAGTTATAACTGAATCCCACCTGGAAACCAGTGCCTTCCTTGAAGCGTTCCACTTCGATGTATTCGCCCGTCTTGGGTACTTCCTGCTTGAAGACTACGGCGCGGTTCAGCAGGTCGGTCACCTGGAGCTTGGCACTGAAGTGGCGGCTGAAGTTGTAGCTGGCGTTGAAGTTCAGCGTGTGGACAGCCATCTGGTCGATGTCGCCCAGCTGTGATACGCCGACGGCATGGATGCGTTTGCCCTGCAGGTTGTAGAGGAGCGACAGGTTCAGCTGGCGTTCTTCGCCGAAGCGGGGCGAGTAGGTGAGGTCGGCATTCAGCAGGATGGGCGAGGCGCCTTGCAGCGAACGGTCCTTGTTGGTATAGGCACCGCCTTCGGGTAGCTTCACGTTGGTGTACATGTAGGAGACGTTGGCTCCCAGTCGCAGGTCGCGTATCAGCTGTTTGCGCAGTTCCACTTCCACGCCCGCTGCCATACCCTGGTCGGCATTCTGGAAGGAGTGCATCGTGGCACCGCCTTGCAGCTTCTGGATGCGTTCGATGGGTTTGTCGAGGAATTTGTAATAGACGGTTGCCGAAAGCATGTCGCCGTTTTGTGCAAAGCGTTCGTAGCGCAGGTCGAAGTTGTAGTTGTAGCCGTTCTGTAACTCTTCGTTACCACGGATCTGTGCCGAACCGTAGGATTCCTGATAGAGGAAGGGCGCCATTTCGATGAACGATGGGCGGGTCACGGTGCGCGACAGTGACATGCGCAGATTGTTCCGCTCGTTCATGGAGTATTTCAGGTTGACGGTGGGGAAGATGTCGTTCTTGTTCAGGTCGCGGCGGCGCTGGTATTTCTGGTCGCCCTCGATGGCATATTCCACCCACTGCCGGGTCATTTCGTAGCGCAGGCCGACGTTGACAAGCAGGGAGCTGAGCGGATAGAAGTCCGTCTGTGCGTAGGTGGCGTAGATGTCCATTCCGGCACGGTAGGTGTCGTGGGGCTGCATCTTGCGTTCGATGACGATGTTGCCGTTCTCTACATTCTCCTGATTGAGGAAGCCGTCGGTGTCGTAGATGTTGTCGATGGTGGGGGTCAGCTTGTTGACGTTGTAGTAGAAGCGGGTGCCCATGTAGTCGCGGTCCTTGTTCTTGTAGGCCAGACCCATCTTGACGAAGTTCTGTTCGGTCCAGTTGTACTTCAGGTCGAGGTTGCCCACCCATTCCTGTTCGTTCAGTTCGCCGTAGTAGCGCATGGTTTCCTGACGGTTCAGCTTGAAGAGTTGCAGGTTGCCTGCATCGTCCTTGGTGAACATCACCTGACGGCGGTCGGGCTCTTCGCTGCCTGTCTTGCCATAGGAGCCTGCCCAGTTCAGCTGCCAGCGGGTGCCGAACTCGTGGTGTCCGTTCAGCTGATGGTTTTGCAGGGTGTAAATGTGGGTGATGTCGTTGCTGCCCCACAGGTTGTGGCCCTCGGCGTCCACACCTTCGCGGCTCTGGTATGAGTCGCTGGCGTTGCGGGCATAGAAGAAGGTGTAGCCGATGCGGTCGTGCTGACGCAGGGTGTAGCCTACGGATGCCAGTGCGGCCATCTTCAGTGTCGAGGTGTATTCGTCGTAAGTAAAGTCGTTCTGTACGTTGCCCGTGGCTTCGAGCGTTTTATAGAAAGCGTCGTCCATGCGTTGCGTTTCGTTGCTGAGGCTCAGCGAGGCCAGCAGGCTCAGGGTCTGATTGCCAATGCCGAAGTTGCGTCCGAAGCCAAAGTTTCCGCCAAATTCGGGCAGGGTGGTACGCTTGTTCACGTCGAAGGTGGTGCGGAAGATGTTGTTCTTGGTGACGTACTCGTCGAAGTCGAGCAGCGATATGTCGTATATCTTTTCGTCGAGCGAAGGCGTTTTGAACAGCGTTCCGTCGCGATCCATCTGGTAGAAGTCGCGCCCCAGTGTGTTGAACTGTCCGCCGACGTTGAAGCTGACGTTCAGAAACTCGTCCGTCACGTTCTCCTTGGTGCTGATATCAATGTGCGCGCCGCTGTAGTCGGCAAAGGCACTGGCATCATAGACCTTGCTGACGGTGATGTTCTGCACCGTGCTCGAGGGGAAGAGGTCGAGCGGAATCAGTTTGTTGTCCGGGTTGGGCGAGGCGATGGGCAGTCCGTTCAGCGTGGTGCTGCTGTAGCGGTCGCCCAGTCCGCGTACGATGAGCTGGCCCGACTCGGCGATGGAGATGCCCGTAATCTGCTTCACACCTTCCTGAACGTTGCCGATGCCTTTCAGGCTCATCTCTTTGGCACCCAGATTCTCGATGGCCAGTGTTGCCTTCTGGCGTTCTACCTGCAGGGCGCGTTCGCCTTCCAGGTTCTTCCTGGCTACTACCGATACTTCGCTCAGGGCCTGGGCGTCGGTCTCCATCTCGAAGTCAAGGACGGTTTCGCCGTTCACCTTCACCTGTCGGGCGGTGATGTCCGTGTAGCCTACGTAGCGCACCACGAGGTCGTACGTGCCGTCGGGCACACTGAGCGTGTAGTGGCCGTCAATGTCGGCTACGGCTCCTGACGTGCTGCCTGCCACCTGTACGGTAGCACCGGTCAGCGGTTCTTTGGTCTGTTTGTCGGTAACTGTTCCCTTGATAGTGCCTGCCAACGCAGTCATGGCAGATAGGGTAAGGAATAAAATAAGGAATAGAATTTTTCCTAAATCTACTTTCATACTCATCTTTATGCATTTCTTTTTTCCGCTGCAAAGGTGAGAAGAGTGCGTTACATGCGTGTGTCGGGCGGCGTACATCTCTGTTTCGGAAACGTTACGTCGGTGTTACAGAAGATGCGTGAAACCGGGGGCGGACCCCGCTTCAGAAGGCTTCTGGCGGGGGCTTTGAGCAACACTTGCACGGCTC
>CABROZ010000163.1 GCA_902472795.1 uncultured Bacteroides sp.
TGGCCGACAACGATGTTGACAAAGAAGCCAATAGGGAGCGAGTGGAGATTTTGATGAATCAGTATATTGGTCAAAAGGACCCTACATCGTTGAGATATTCCAGTAAATTATCGTTGAATGAAAATAATGATGCATTTTATCAGCAGCGTCTTGTTGCATTTAAAGAACCGGTTAATCAGATGAAGTTATCCGATTCGGAAAAACTGTTGTGGAATGCTTATTTATTCTTCTCGAAGGTTATTGATGAGCGGTTCAAACAAGATTTGTCAGGGGAGAGCATAGCTTATTTCCTGAATGAGATTGTGGGGGAACGGCTGATGTTCATTCAAATTGTCGTTGAGAACGAACTGAATGCATATACTGTATTTGAAACGCTGAATTCAAGAGGACTGGAACTGACTTCTACCGATTTGTTGAAGAATTACCTTTTTTCATTGGTCGCAAAGAGTGAAACGGATCTGAAGCAAGTACGGATACAGTGGAAGAAGATTATTGATATTGTAGGATTGAAGGCTTTCCCTATTTTCCTCCGTCAGTATCTGAATACTCGCATGAGCCTGATTTCGAAAGAATATCTGTTTAAGGCTGTCAAGCAAATGGTGCAGGATGGAGAACGGGTGTTTGCTCTGCTTGATGAGCTGGAAAAGAATGCATATGTCTATATCGCTTTGTTTACTCCGGACGATGTGTTGTGGGAAAATGACAAGGAGATTCGGGAAGATATTCGTGCACTGACTTTGTTTCGGGTGACACAATGCAATTCTTTGCTGATGATAGCTTATGACAAACTCTCTGTTTCCGATTTTAAGAAGGTACTCCGTGCAATTGTTTCTTTATCGTTCAGATATAATGTAATTGCAAAATTGCAGACGAATGATATGGAGAAGGTTTACAACCGTGCATCGGTCAGAATCTTTAAGTCGGAAGATATTACCGTAAGGCAAATATTGGAAGACATACGACCCATTTATTTGAATGACGAAGATTTCAAACGTTATTTTGAACATAAGGTTATGAATACCAATAACAGCGCTACGCGCAAGTTGGTGCGATACATTCTTTATAAAGTGGAAGCTGCTTTGCCTAATGGGCTTCATGCCGATTTTGAAATAGATACCGGGACGATAGAACATATTTTGCCCGAAGCTTACACAGAAGACTGGAGTGCTGATTTTTCGGAAGAAGAAGCCGAGAATTATCGCTATCGTTTGGGAAATCTGACGTTGTTGGAGTCGAAAAAAAATAACCGGGAAGCAGCAGCAAAATCGTTTGAAGAAAAAAAAGAAATTTATGCAAATAGCCAGTATGCTTTGTCACGGAAGATAGAGGCCACAGAATGGACCCCTAAAATGATTCACCATCGTCAGGCGTGGATCGCATCGGTGGCATGCGGAATCTGGAAAATTCAATATTAACTTAAAATAGCAAGTAGTAATTATGGCAACAACACCTCCGTTCAAGTATCAGCCCATGTTCGAGAAGGGCAAGGATACGACTGAGTATTATCTGCTTACGAAGGACTATGTGTCTGTAAGCGAGTTTGAAGGAAAACCCATCCTGAAGATTGAAAAGGAAGGACTGACCGCCATGGCCAATGCCGCTTTCCGCGATGTATCGTTCATGCTGCGCCGCTCGCACAACGAGCAGGTGGCCAAGATTCTGAGCGATCCCGAAGCAAGCGACAACGATAAATATGTAGCACTGACTTTCCTGCGCAATGCCGAAGTGGCTGCCAAAGGAGTGCTGCCCTTCTGCCAGGACACCGGTACGGCCATCATCCATGGCGAGAAAGGTCAGCAGGTATGGACGGGCTACTGCGATGAAGAAGCCCTTTCATTAGGTGTGTACAAGACATATACCGAGGAGAACCTGCGCTACTCGCAGAATGCTCCGCTTACCATGTACGAAGAAGTGAACACCAAGTGCAACCTCCCCGCACAGATTGACATCGAGGCTACGCAGGGCATGGAATACGAATTCCTGTGCGTTACCAAGGGTGGTGGTTCGGCCAACAAGACTTACCTGTATCAGGAGACGAAAGCCATCCTGAACCCCGAGACGCTCGTCCCCTTCCTCGTTGAGAAGATGAAGACGCTGGGTACGGCTGCCTGCCCGCCTTATCACATTGCCTTCGTCATCGGTGGTACGTCGGCCGAGAAGAACCTGCTGACTGTGAAGCTGGCTTCGACCCGTTTCTACGACAACCTGCCTACGACGGGTAACGAGTACGGCCGTGCTTTCCGTGACCTCGAACTGGAGAAGAAAGTGCTCGAAGAGGCTCACAACATCGGTTTGGGTGCACAATTCGGTGGTAAGTACTATGCTCACGACGTACGCATCATCCGTCTGCCGCGTCACGGCGCATCGTGCCCCGTTGGTCTGGGCGTATCGTGCTCGGCCGACCGCAACATCCGTTGCAAGATCAACAAAGACGGTATCTGGATTGAGAAGCTCGACAGCCATCCAGGCGAACTGATTCCTGCAGAATTGCGTCAGGCAGGCGAAGGCGATGCTGTGAAGATCAATCTGAACCAGCCGATGGCCGACATCCTGAAGGAACTGACCAAATATCCGGTTGCTACCCGCCTGAGCTTGAGCGGTACCATCATTGTAGGCCGCGACATTGCTCATGCCAAGCTGAAAGAACGTCTGGACCGTGGCGAAGACCTGCCGCAATACATCAAGGATCACCCCATCTACTACGCCGGACCGGCCAAGACTCCGAAGGGCATGGCTTGCGGTTCGATGGGACCGACGACTGCCGGACGTATGGATCCGTACGTTGACCTGTTCCAGAGCCACGGCGGCAGCATGATCATGCTGGCCAAGGGTAACCGCAGCCAGGCTGTGACTGACGCCTGCAAGAAGCATGGTGGTTTCTACCTCGGCTCCATCGGTGGTCCTGCAGCCATCCTGGCACAGAACAACATCAAGAGCATCGAGTGCGTAGAATATCCCGAACTGGGCATGGAGGCTATCTGGAAGATTGAAGTTGAAGACTTCCCGGCATTCATCCTCGTCGATGACAAGGGTAACGACTTCTTCAAGCAACTGAAGCCCCGTTGCTGCAAGAAATAACTCTTTTCGGGCAGGTTTCCCGGTGGGGAAGTCTGCCTGATGCAAACCATCAAACGGACGGCCGCCGGAAGTCCTGTTGCTGATTGCGACAGGCTTCC
>CABROZ010000164.1 GCA_902472795.1 uncultured Bacteroides sp.
CCTCGTAATCGTCGATACAGCCGGACGTCTGGCTGTAGATGAGCAGATGATGAACGAGATCACCGCTATCAAGGAAGCTATCAATCCGGACGAAATTCTGTTCGTAGTAGACTCCATGACAGGACAGGATGCCGTAAATACTGCCAAAGAATTTAACGAACGACTTGACTTTAACGGTGTAGTACTGACTAAACTGGATGGTGATACCCGTGGTGGTGCAGCTCTTTCTATCCGTTCGGTAGTCAACAAACCGATTAAGTTTGTCGGTACAGGTGAAAAGCTGGATGCTATCGACCAGTTCCATCCGGCACGTATGGCAGACCGTATCCTCGGTATGGGTGATATCGTATCATTGGTAGAACGTGCACAGGAGCAATACGATGAAGAAGAAGCCAAGCGTCTTCAGAAGAAGATTCAGAAGAACCAGTTCGACTTCAACGACTTCCTGGCTCAGATTCATCAGATAAAGAAGATGGGTAACCTGAAAGAACTGGCTTCTATGATTCCGGGTGTGGGCAAGGCAATCAAGGATATCGACATCGATGACAATGCTTTCAAGAGTATCGAGGCTATTATCTATTCCATGACTCCGGAGGAACGTACACATCCCGAGGTTCTGAACGGAACACGCCGTACACGTATTGCCAAGGGTAGCGGTACCACTATTCAGGAAGTAAACCGTCTGCTGAAACAGTTCGACCAGACGCGCAAGATGATGAAGATGGTCACAAGCAGCAAGATGGGTAAGATGATGCCGAAGATGAAGAAGTAATACCTTATATATAAGGAAAGGAGGAAGTGCAAAACTTTCTCCTTTTTTTATTATGTCGACTGACTGATTTATACTACATTTGTTGGAAAGAATCATTTAACAAAGAGATTATGCAATTAATTGACGGAAAAGCCATTTCGGAACAGGTGAAGCAGGAAATAGCTGCTGAAGTTGCCGAAATCGTAGCCAAAGGAGGCAAGCGTCCTCACTTGGCAGCTATCCTCGTCGGCCATGACGGAGGAAGTGAAACATACGTGGCAGCCAAGGTAAAGGCTTGCGAAGTATGCGGTTTTAAATCGAGCCTCATTCGCTATGAGGCTGATGTGACGGAAGAAGAGTTGTTGGCTAAAGTCAGAGAACTGAATGAAGATGCCGATGTAGACGGCTTTATCGTTCAACTTCCATTGCCAAAGCACATATCGGAACAAAAGGTGATTGAGACCATCGACTATCGTAAAGACGTGGACGGTTTTCATCCCATCAATGTGGGACGTATGTCAATCGGACTTCCTTGTTATGTATCGGCTACCCCGAACGGAATCCTCGAACTGCTGAAACGCTATCACATCGAAACGCAAGGTAAAAAGTGCGTAGTGTTGGGCCGTAGCAACATTGTAGGCAAGCCGATGGCAGCCCTGATGATGCAGAAATCTTATCCGGGTGATGCTACAGTAACGGTTTGCCATAGCCGTAGCAAGGATTTGGTTAAAGAATGTCAGGAAGCGGATATCATCATTGCTGCTCTCGGTCAGCCCAACTTTGTAAAAGCCGACATGGTGAAAGAGGGGGCTGTGATAATCGATGTGGGTACTACGCGTGTGCCGGATGCAAGTAAGAAGTCGGGCTTTAAGCTCACAGGAGATGTGAAGTTTGACGAAGTGGCTCCGAAATGTTCTTATATTACTCCCGTGCCGGGAGGGGTAGGGCCGATGACCATCGTTTCGTTAATGAAAAACACATTGTTAGCCGGTAAAAAAGCTATTTATAAGTAAAGGATATTGCTTTAATGAACCGAAATGCCGAGGGTGTGTCAGGATGATGGCTTGTTTTCATGTTGATACACCTTCGTGTTTTCGGATGCAACAGCCGATGTGGAAGATAAATCCCTCATCGCTGCTTACTGTAAGAAAGGGAGGGTTAAGTCGTTGCTTACTATCGGTTAAGAGCTCCTGAGCGGAAGAGTGCTACGTCCTACTGTAACAGGACGTACGTCCCATTGCAGTAGGACGTACGTTCCATTGCAGCAGGATATACGTCCCATTGCAGTAGGACGTAATAAACAAACTTACAGAAAGGCTTGATCTAAAGGACGAAAAGGCTTAGAATACCAAAGTCGTTGTCTTTGATATTGTACAGGGATGATAAAATTAAAAAATAAAGAAATGAAGAATGTGGTTATATTGTTGTTCGCTCTAGTGTTAATAACTTCATGTGGCGGACAAAAGAAACAGGAAGAAAAGGAAGTCCGGAATGTTCAGTTAAAGGGAGAAGAGATGCCTGTTGATACAGCCCTGTTCCGATATGCATACCGAATTAGGGTACAAGGAGATAAAGCCGTAGTCTTTGATCTTCATAATGTGGATTATTATTATCATGCTTTCACATATCCCGGCTTTAAGTATATTTCCTCTTTCGGTAAACGGGGTGAGGGTCCTGAGGAGATGATTTCGGCTGAAAATATTCGTTGGGGAGGAGATAATACAGCATGGGTGTTGGATGGCTCAAAGAATCGTTTGTTTCGATATGGCGGCATTGCACCGGGGCAAGAACCGAAACTGGAGGAAAACATTTCGTTGGACAAGGCGTTCATGCGTCCTTTAGACTTTGATTTATCGGGTGCGGATTCCTTTGTTATTCCCGATTATTCGGGAGAAAACCGCTTTAGTTGGGCAGACATGTCGGGGAACTTATTGCATAAGTCCGACTGTATACCAATAACTGACGAGAAACAATTGAAAGAAAGCGCACCTGCTGTGGCACAAGGCTGGCGTAGCTTTATTTCGTTTAGCCCGGATAAGAAACTTTTGGTGACAGTAACTCAATTGGGAGATGTGCTTGATATTTATAATATGGAGAACGGCCGACACATCAACTATAAGGGAGAAGATGGTGAACCGGAGTTTCATGTCACTTCAGAAGGATATGGCATTCCGGCCGGACGGATGTGTTATTATGATGTTCAAGTGACAGAGCATTATATTTATGCCATTTATGATGGACGCAAGTTTAGTGATATCATGAAGGAAAAGGAATATAAGCAGGGTGCAAAACAGCTTCGGGTGTTTGACTTTGATGGAAAGCTGTGTAAGGAATACATGCTGGACCGTCCGGTTACGGGTATCTATGTAGACGAAGCCGGCCATTGTTTATGGGCAACGGATGTAAATACGGATAATCAGATAGT
>CABROZ010000165.1 GCA_902472795.1 uncultured Bacteroides sp.
AAGTATCTGAAACTCTCCTCCTTCGGGAAGGAGGAGTACCCGAAGGGGGAGGTGGTAGGTGAAAACATAAAGTATTGATATACAGAATGTCGAAATACCTACCACCCCGCCCGTTGGGCACCCCTCCTTCGGGAAGGAGGGGAGTCAGATACTATAAACTTAGTTTTGACACATCCTCTTTCTGTTTTCAGAAAAGTGTCTTCCCTTTGCACACCAACTCGGCCACGTTTCTGGCTTTGATGCCGGCTCCGAGTTGCCATGCCGAGAAGTTGACGAAGACGTCATCGGTCTTGTTGACGTGTTCGATGGCCAGTTCGTTGTACTTCTCGGCTTCGCTCAGTTGGCGGATGTTGAAGTACAGCACCGATACATTATATATGGGAAATCCAGCTTTCGTCTTTGTATTGCAGGGCGGCGTCAAGCGCTTTGTTGTAGTAGTTAGATGGTAGAATGGTTCATGTGCCGCTGTCGAAGCTGCGTTGTGCCTCTTCGTAATGTCCTTCGCCCATCAGGGCGGCTGCCCGTTGGTAGAAGTTCATCAGCAACGTGTCGGTAGGAATTTTTTCTGCACAGAGACAGGATGCACTCAGCATGGCGATGCAGAGGAATAGGAAAACTTTATTTTGGTCCGGAATGTGCGTAGCGCCTGTAAACAAACGCCCCGGCTTTTATGAGCAAACCCCTCGGGTTTCACGAGTAAACTCCCCGCATTTTACAGGAAAACCCGCCGGGTTTGACTAACAATCCCGGCGGGTTTTACAAGCAACTCCGATGAGTTATGCGGGCGATTCGGATGTCTTATTGCCATGTTCCCGATTCCCCAGGGGGGCAATGGAAAAGGCACCGAACCGGAATCTGTGGACTGAGGAAAAAACTTCGGCTCAAAGCAATTTGAATTCATACCCCTCTTCCTTCAGAAAATTGAGGGCGCGGGGCAGGGCATACTGCAGGTTGCCGTTGTCCCAGGACTTGAGGGAGTCGTGGAAAGTGATGATGGAACCGTTGCGGGCGTAGCGCATGACGTTGGCCAGCACTTGGGGGCCGCGAAGCTTCTTGCTGTAGTCGCGGGTGACGAGGTCCCACATCACAATCTTGTACTTGCTTTTCAGCACCATGTACTGTGCCCAGCCCATGTGGCCGTGTGGCGGGCGGAACAGGAGCGGGCGCAGGGCTTTTGTGGTGATGTCCGGGTCGCAGATGGAGCACATGAAGTCGTATGCCTCTTCCGTGTTCTCCAAATAGCTGTACGAGGTAAAGTATTTCCGGCTGAATCCGCGGATGTGGTTGAAGGTGTGGTTGCCGATGCGGTGACCACGCTCCACCACCATGCGGAAGATGTCGGGATACTTGTGCACGTTGTCGCCTACCATGAAGAAAGTGGCTTTGACCTGATGCTGGTCCAGCAAGTCGAGCACCCAGGGGGTGACTTCGGGGATGGGGCCGTCATCGAACGTCAGATAGACGGCCTTTTCCTCCGGATTCATACGCCACAGGGCACTGGGGTATAGCTTGCGGAACAGCTTGGGGGGTTGTTCTATAAACATGCTGTCTTTATTTCATTCGATCTACATACATGTTGTATAGTTCTTCCACTTTCGGCTCATAGACGCCGGCTAATTGCGACTGATACTGCTTCATGATTTTCACTTCGCGGTCCAGTATCGCCCAATGGTATTCGTACTCACGGCTGGCATACATGAAGCGGGTGTCGCTCATGCTCATGTACCATGTCATGTATTCCACCGACTTGTCGGCCAGCTGCTTCATGATGGCGTCGGCTTTGGCGGTCTCGCCCAGTTTGTAGTAGGCTTCGGCTATCTGTACGGCTCCGTTCTGGAAGTCGTATGGCACGTTGCTGGCAGGTATCATCTTTTCGCCATAGTCGAGCACGGCCTTGGCCTTGTCGTTTTTGCCTTCCTTGATGAGCTGGTTGCCCAGTTGCGAGAAGAGGCGGCGGTGTGTGTAACACATGCGCATGGCGTTCTCGTCGATGTAGATGCCGGGCTTGTCGATGCCGCCGAACTTGAACTTGTTCATCAGGTTGTCGTACATCTTCTCGCTGTCGATGCTGACTCCGGTCTTGGTGTTGTCGAACGGCGTGAAGCGGTAGGCCAGGCCTTCCTGAACGAAATGGTTGGCCATGCCGAGCTGGTTGTCCTCACCCACGCTGATGGCAATGTAGGTGGGGCGTTCCCAGTTGGCTTCGGACAGCATTTCGAGCATCATCAGTTCGCTCTTGTACAGGGCTCGTTTGCCTTTCAGCGAGATGTGCATGTAGTCGGGGATGGAGTCGCCCGGTATCAGCATGCCGCTGCGGCGTACGGCTTCCTTGTCCACCTTGATGACGATGCTGTCGGTCGGGATGACTTTCAGTTCTTCGTTTTTACCGCGTACCCAGTACTTCAGGATGTTCTTCAGCTCGTAGGGGTTGTCGCCGAACTCCTTCTGTACGTTGATCAGGGCTTCGTTGTTGCCGTTGAGGGCCTGCTTTTTGGCTTCGGCGTACAGGGCATCGAGGCTCTTTTTGTATTCGGGACGGACGGGGACGTATTCATTGGTTCCTTCGACGTACTCCATGCGTTCCCAGGTGATGGGCAGCGACGGGCTGTCGTAGGCCGGACGTTTCATCTGGTCGATGTACCAGTCGGTCTGCAGGTACGAGAGGTTGCAGGTACGTGCATCGGTGCGGCATCCTTCGGTTTCCTGGTTGTACCACAGGGGGAAGGTGTCGTTGTCGCCGTTGGTATAGATGATGGGGTTGCCCGATTCCTGAAGCGACATCAGATAGTTCTGGCCGAAGTCGCGCGCCATGTAGCGGTCGCTGCGGTCGTGGTCGTCCCAGGTCTGGCTGGCCATCTGGATGGGCACAAGCAGGCAGACGATGGAGATGATGAGGGCAGAAACCAGCGAGGGCGTAAGGGCGGCGGGCTCGTTTTCCTCAGGGCTTGCCTGGTGGGCTCGTTTGCTTGTCCACTTGTTGACCGCCTGTGTCAGTCCGGCCACGCCCATACCTATCCAGATGGCAAATGCGTAGAACGAGCCGGCGTAGGCATAGTCGCGTTCGCGCGGCTGGCTCGGGGTCTGGTTCAGGTAGAGTACGATGGCGATACCCGTCATGAAGAACAGGAAGAATACGAC
>CABROZ010000166.1 GCA_902472795.1 uncultured Bacteroides sp.
CCTTCTGCACCATCTCTGCCCATCAGGGCAAGTTCATCGTCAGCCGCTCCAAGGAAAGCATCCTGCGCGAAGTCAAGGCCATCATGCAGCTGCCCGACTTCAAGGGTTACCTCAGCGACCTGGGCGGTCCCAGTGCCAACATGTACCGCATGCACGGCAACAACCCCGAGCTCTGCCACAAGTGCAAGCGCCCGTCGTGCATCCACCCGCAGGTTTGTCCCAACCTGAACACCGACCACCGCCCCCTGCTCGACATCTATCATGCCGTCGATGCCCTGCCGGGCATCAAGAAGTCGTTCATCGGCAGTGGCGTACGCTACGACCTGCTGCTGCACGAAAGCAAGGACCCCGAGGTCAACCGCAGCACCCGTCAGTACACCCACGAGCTCATCGCCCGCCACGTCAGCGGCCGGCTGAAGGTAGCCCCCGAGCATACGTCCGACCGCGTGCTCCGCATCATGCGGAAGCCGTCGTTCAGCCAGTTCGAGACTTTCAAGAAACAGTTCGATGCCATCAACCGCCAGGAAGGCCTGCGCCAGCAGCTCATCCCCTACTTCATCTCCAGCCACCCCGGCTGCAAGGAAGAGGACATGGCCGAACTTGCCGTCATCACCCGTCGCCTGAACTTCCAGTTAGAGCAGGTGCAGGACTTCACGCCCACCCCCATGACGGTCTCCACCGAAACGTGGTACACGGGCTATCACCCCTACACCCTCGAACCCGTGTTCAGTGCTCGCACCCAGCGCGAGAAACTGGCCCAGCGCATGTTCTTCTTCTGGTACAAGCCCGAAGAGCGCAAAAACATCCTCAACGAGCTTCGCCGCATCGGCCGCACGGATCTGATTGATAAGCTGTATGGGAAGAACAAGAAATAACTATTAATTAAAAAATTAATATCTACTTTAACTTATTAAACTATTGATTTTATACCCACAAAGTCTCTCTTTAAAATCGTAAAGAGCTACTTTGTGGCAACAATATAAGTAGTAAAATTCCGCATTTCCTTTGTTGTTTTCTTGCTTTACATTACCTTTGCTCATCTAAAATAACCTATAAACTTTCTGTAAAGGGAGTAAAATGCAAATAAACATTTAAAACTGAAGAAAACCGTCGTGAAAAAGAAAAGATTCAATAGGACTGCCATACGCTTCAGACGCTGGAGCCGCAAAGGTTATGCGGCTTTTGCCAGTGTAGGGCGGACTGTGACCATCGGATACCTGCGCAAGGATGTGGCTGACAGTTCGCTGCGCAAGCAGGTGAAGACGACGAAAAGTATTCTGCATACATCTACTACATCAATATCTATCATGACCCTTGACTTACTGAAACAACGGGTACTGGCAGGCATGGCCCTGTCGCCCGAAGAAGCGTCGTGGCTGGCCGGACTGGCCGACCGTGAGGCGCTGTATCGCGCTGCACACGAAATCACCGTGGCATGCGCTCCACACGAATTTGACATGTGCTCCATCGTAAATGCCAAGTCGGGCCGATGCCCGGAAAACTGCAAATGGTGTGCACAATCTTCCCACTACCACACTCAGGCCGACATCTACGACCTGCTGCCCGCTGAAGAATGCCTGCGGCACGCCCGTGCCAACGAAGAACAGGACGTGAACCGTTTCTCGTTAGTGACCAGCGGACGAAAACCCTCGAAAAAACAGATTGAACAGCTTTGCGACACGGTGCGCTACCTGCGCCGACACTCGTCCATCCAGCTTTGTGCCTCATTGGGACTGGCGGATGAGGACGAACTGCGGGCACTGCACGAAGCAGGCGTGACGCGCTATCACTGTAACTTGGAATCGGCTCCCAGCTACTTCCCCACCCTCTGCTCGACCCATACGCAGGAGGAGAAAATCAAGACGCTGCAGGCTGCACGCCGCACCGGCATGGACGTGTGCAGCGGAGGCATCATCGGCATGGGCGAGACGATGGAGCAACGCATCGAACTGGCTTTCACCCTACAACGGCTCGGTGTACAGTCGATCCCCATCAATCTGCTCAGCCCCATCCCGGGGACACCGCTGGAACACCAGGCCCCCCTGTCCGAAGAAGAGATACTGACTACCATTGCCCTGTTCCGTTTCATCAATCCAACGGCTTACTTGCGCTTTGCCGGCGGACGCTCCCAACTAAGCCGTGAGGCAGTGAAGAAAGCACTGTATATAGGAATAAACTCGGCCATTGTGGGCGATCTGCTCACGACCCTCGGATCGAAGGTGGCCGAAGACAAGGAACTGATCCGGGAAGCGGGGTATCGGCTGTGCGACTCGCAGTTCGACCGCGAACACCTGTGGCATCCCTACACATCGACCAGTCATCCGCTGCCGGTCTATAAGGTGAAGAGTGCGCAGGGCGCTACCATCACATTGGAGACGGGCGAGACGCTGGTAGAGGGTATGTCGTCGTGGTGGTGCCAGGTACATGGTTACAACAATCCGGTACTGAACCGTGCCGTAGAGGAACAGCTGAAGAAAATGTCGCACGTGATGTTCGGCGGACTGACACACGAACCGGCTATCGAACTGGCTCGTCTGCTGCTGCCACTGGTACCGCCGTCGATGCAGAAGATATTCTACGCAGACTCGGGTTCGGTAGCTGTAGAGGTTGCACTGAAGATGGCTGTGCAGTACTGGTTCGGTAAAGGGAAGGAGCAAAAGAACAACTTCGTCACCATCCGTTCGGGCTATCACGGCGATACATGGAACGCCATGTCGGTATGCGACCCTGTGACCGGCATGCATTCACTCTTCGGCAGTGCACTGCCTGTGAGATACTTCGTGCCGCAACCCCGCTCGCGCTTCGACGGCGAATGGGATCCGGAAGACATCGTACCGCTGAAGGAAGTCATCGAACAGCATCACAACGAACTGGCGGCCCTGATTCTGGAGCCCGTGGTGCAGGGAGCCGGCGGCATGTGGTTCTATCATCCGCAATACCTGCGCGAGGCAGAACGCCTGTGCCGCGAACACGGGCTGTTGCTCATCTTCGACGAAATAGCAACCGGATTCGGACGGACGGGCAAGCTCTTTGCCTGGGAACACGCCGGAGTGGAACCGGACATCATGTGCATCGGCAAGGCACTGACGGGAGGATACATGACGCTGTCGGCGGTGCTGGCATCGAACGAAG
>CABROZ010000167.1 GCA_902472795.1 uncultured Bacteroides sp.
CGATCAAGCCCTGGAGGATTCGAAGGGAGCTGGCCGTATAGGACTTACCCGTTTTTGTTTTGCGGTTGCAAAGGTACGCATTATTTTCAATTCTGCAATAGGTTGAGAAACTTTTTTCGTGAGAACTCGAAAAATAACGCTCAGAAGCCCTTCTGAGTGGGCTTGTCCCTGATGGGCTTTCAGCGTGGCCCGTTGCCGATAAGGGCGCCTCCGAGCAGTGCGGCGGCTACTCCAAGTGTCACACTCAGGACGACGTAGAGAAGAAACAGTCCGTGCAATCCTTGTTTCAATAAGATGAGGCTGTCGTTGCTGAACGTCGAGAAGGTGGTGAATCCGCCGCAAAGGCCTGTGGTGAGCAGGAGCCGTATGTCGGTGGGCAGGTTGAAGCGGGCGGAGAGGGCGTAGAACAAGCCTATCAGGAAACTGCCGACAATGTTGACGGTGAAAGTGGCCCAGGGGAAGTTGTAAGGGACAATCCGTTCGTGCAAAGCCAGTTGCACACAATAGCGCAGCACGCTTCCCGTGCCTCCGCCAAGAAAGATACAAATCAATGCTTTCGTCATTTTGATTCTGTTGTTGCTTGTTGGGGTGATAATATAAGTAGTTGTTCCAGAATATATTGCAGTTTCCATCCGTTTCCGCAGCAGGAAACTGCCGTTTCCTCTTGAGGGAACCGTCGTTCCCAGCTTAGGTTACGGGCGTTCCCTCCTTAGGAAACGCCCGTAACTACAGGTGGAAACGGAGGGTAACACTTGTGGTTGGCGTCAGGCAGTCCGTTTTTCAGTCGTCATTTCTCAAATTGTACGGCTGCCCAGCGGTTCTTTTCCCGATGGTGGATAAAGCGCAGCCCGTTCCGTTCGGCTTCGGCGCGGATGACGGGAATGTCTTCTATGTAGAATCCGCTCATCAGCAGGCGGGCGCCGGAGTTCATCCGGGCTATGTAGTGCTGCATGTCGTTCAGCAGGATGTTGCGGTTGATGTTGGCAATCACTACGTCGAACGGGCCTTTGTCGGTCAGGCAGGAAGCGTCTCCCTGGCAGACGTCGATGTTGTCAACGTGGTTCAGAGCGATGTTCTCGAGCGAGTTGCGCACGCACCATTCGTCGATGTCGATGGCTGTGCAGGGGGCGGCTCCACGCATGCGTGCCAAAATGGCAAGAATGGAAGTGCCACAGCCCATGTCGAGCAGCGCTTTTCCCTGAAGGTCGGCCTCCAGCAGTTCGCCGATGATGAGGCTGGTGGTTTCGTGATGTCCCGTTCCGAATGCCATCTGCGGATTGATGACGATGTCGTATTCCGCCTGAGGCACGTCGTGGTGGAAAGTGCTGTGGATGACACAGCGGTTGCCGATGACGATGGGTTGGAAAAAGTTCTTCTCCCATTCTTCGTTCCAGTCCTTGTCTTCGGCTTCCGTATAGGTATAGGTAATGGTGGCGTCGGGTAGCGGAAAATCGGCTAAGGCCGTCTTCAGGGCAGCTTCGTCGAACAGGCTTGTCTGTATGTAGGCTGCAATGCCGCCTTCCTGTTCCACAAAACTTTCGAAGCCTACTTCGCCCAATACGGCGGAAAGGACGTCGTTGACTACCTCGGTGCACGGCTCGGTGCGGAAGGTAAACTCTAAATATTTCATAGGAAATGAGATGTTTTGTTAAACTTGCGGCAAAGATACGTGCATTTAGGGAAATCCCTATCAATCTTTGGGGAAAAACTACTTGGCGGGGTGAATTTCGGCATTACCTTTGTAATGCAAAGAAATAGATTGGGAAATAACTAAAATCAGCATCATATGAAAAAGATTGTTTTTTTATCGCTTTTGGCCCTCTGCCTACCCTGGGCACTGGCAGCGCAAAGTATAGATGACGAACTTTACTATGTGGCTTCGAAAAAGCAGGAAGAAAAGCAGGCGCAGACGAAGCCGGCAAAGACTTCCGAACAGAAGGCGGTAGTAGTAAAGACCAATGCTCCGACTACGACCATCGTATCGCCTAACAGTACGACCGTAGTGGTGAGAGACAAAAAAGGGAACGTCCGCGACGTTGATGAATACAACCGTCGATACGAAGCCGACGATTATGACTTTTCGCAAGAGAACGATACGCTCTACATCGACGAGAAGGAAAAGGACGGGCTGGACGGTGAATGGGTGAACGGATTCGACGGCTCGGCCGATGATTACGAATATGCTACACGCATCATCCGCTTCCGCAACCCGCGTTTTGCCGTCAGCATCAGCAGTCCCTATTATTGGGACATTGTCTATGGCCTGAACTCGTGGGAGTGGAATGTGTATGTCGATGGCCTTTATGCCTATGCCTTCCCGACCTTCAGTAATCCTTTGTGGTGGGACTGGCGCTATAGCTCGTATGGCTGGTGGGGATATCCCTATTATGGCTGGGGCTGGAATAGTTGGTATGGTCCCTATTGGGGCTATGGCTGGGGCGGCTGGCACGGCGGCTGGTATGCCGGTTGGTATGACAGCTGGTATGGTGGCTGGGGATACCCAAGCTATCATTATCATCCGGGCTGGGGATACGGCTCTAATTGGGGCAATGCAGTGACGCAACGCCGTTCGTTTGGAACAAATCGCGTAACTGAACGTCGTGGTACGACTGCTACACGTCGTCAGGCAGTCAATGGTGGACAAACATCCGTACGCCGCAACAGCACTACTTCGGCTCAGGTACGCCGCAGTTCGACCGGTACGGCAACCCGTCGTGTGGTAGGTACCCGTACTTCGACTTCCGAACGTTCCAGTTCTTCGTCAGTACGTACGGGATCTTCTTCGACCCGTTCCAGTTCTTCTTCGGTACGTTCCGGTTCTACTTCACGCCGTTCTGCCTACACACGGCCAAGCAGTACGCGCAGCAGTTCTTTAGGAGAAAGCACGGGCGGTGTTCGTCGTAGCACCGGTATCTCAACCGGAACTTCATCCCGCAGTTCTTCCACAACTTTCAACCGCGGTTCCAGTTCGTCACCTCGTTCGACCTATTCGAACTCGAACAGCTACAACCGCAGTTCTGAACAGCGCAGTTACTCAACTCCCAGTCGTTCGTCAAGCAGCAGCCGTTCTTCCAGTTTCTCGTCGGGTGGTGGCAGCCGTTCTTCCGGTAGTTT
>CABROZ010000168.1 GCA_902472795.1 uncultured Bacteroides sp.
TTCGCGGATGGAGCTGACGGGCAGTTCGTCGTTGGCGCAGGCGGTAGTACCTGTCACGGTGCCGTCGGGGGCCTGAAGCGTTCCTTTCACCCAGCGCGTCTTGCGGTCAAGGTTCTCCAGAATACCTTCGGCCAGGGTGATGGCGGTGCCGCTGGGGGCATCGAGCTTGTGGACGTGGTGCGTCTCGCTCATGCTGACATCGTAGCCGGGGAACTGGTTCATGATTCGGGCCAGATACTTGTTGACAGCCGAGAAGATGGCTACGCCCAGACTGAAATTGCTCGACCAGAATAGTGTCTTGCCTCCTTCGGTGCAGAGGCGGCGTACTTCTTCGCCGTGCTCTTCGAGCCAGCCGGTACTGCCCGACACCAGTTTTACACCTGCCTCAAAAGCCTTCATGTAGTTGCCGTAGGCTGCTTTGGGGTTGGTGAACTCGATGGCCACGTCGGCCGAGCGGAAGGCTTCGGACCCGAAGTCCTCCTGGTTGTCGATGTCGATGATGCAGACGATCCGCGGCCGAGGGCAATCTTCTCAATCTCCTTGCCCATTTTTCCATAACCGATAAGTGCTATTTTCATTGTTTTTGCTCTTTTGTTTAGTGTATGTCTCTCTAATTCCCGACAAACATTATTATTAAATGTCGCAAAGATAGGATTTTTCTTACACAAACCGTTACAATTAACTTCTTGTTAACAATGCCGGTGCGGAAGCCGTTGTAAGGAGCTGTTCGCCGGCAGGTATGCTGCCGGTTGCACAGCCAAGGAAGGTTTGCAGGAGTTTTCCCAGTATTCTCCTTTCGTCTCATAAGGGGAGAATAGTTTTCTCACAGTCATGAGAATAATCTTCTCATAACTATGAGAACGGTCTTCTCATAAGCATGAGAATTGTTTTCTCATACTGATGAGAATATTGCTGCCCTATGGGGAAACCGTACAGCGGCTTTTGGGAGTTTATGCTTTGTTCTTACTTCGCGTAGTTGCGTCGGATGACGGTGCCCTCGTACGTGTTTTTCCCCGTTTGAAATAAGTCCTCGTCGTCGAAGGGACGCAGCTTGTACCACATTGTGAAGTCGGCAGTGCTGCACACCAGTGTGATGATGCCGAAGACGTAGGCTGTGGCATTGCCGGTGCAGAAGCCGTGTAGCATGGGCAGTACGCCCAGCAGGATGCCCGGCAGGAGCAGCAACAGGCGGTAATGCTTCAGGGGAACAGCTCGGGAGGGATAGAATCCTGCCGATTTCCAGTCGCAGTGCCAGCGGATGCCTTTCAAACTGCGTCCGCTGATGAAGTACGTCACCAGACTGCCGGCCAGGATGTAAAGGGCAAATATGATGAGCAGCAGTCCGAAGATACCTCTTCCCCAGTGCTGCCCGATGTAGTGCCCCAGGTTGTAAACGGAGAACTCTTCCCAGATGAAGATGTAGAGAACTGAGCTGGCGAACATGACCAGCAGGTAGAACACGACGACGTAAATGCTGATTCGTCCCGGGTTGATTTTCACTTCTATGCCATTCGGTTGCGAGGCGGGGTTCGGATTGGGTTGTGCAGTTGTTTCCATAAAGCGTGAATGATATGATTCAATAAAAGATGGCCATATATTTTCCGATATAGTAGCCCGCCGCGAAGCAGACGATGAAGCTGGCCAGCCCTACGGCTGCCAGGATGAAGATTTTTTTGACGGGTTCGTTACCTGTCAGCGATTCCGCTTCTTTCGCGAGGAAGCGGGTCATGTGGCTCTTGAAAGTTGTTTTCATTGTGATATTTGTTTCTGGTTGACGTTGCAAAGATAAGTCCTCCTTGGTAAACGGAAGGTTAACGTTACGTTATCTTTACGTTAACAGTTGGACGGAAAGGAAAAAGAAACTACTTTTGTCAATGGTTAATGATTAATGGTAAATGGTCAATAAGTGAAGCTGTACCAAGTATGGCCTGTCGTTTACCGCTAACCATTTACCATTAACCATTAACCATTCATCATTAACCATTAAAAAAAAATGTCCAAGTCCTTCTACATCCTCCTCACCCTTGTTGCCGCTGCCGTAGCCGTCTTCTTTCTCGGCCGCTGGACGGGTATGAGCCTGGGACTCAACAGCCAGCGTGTGATGCGCACTGTTCACGAAGCCTGGTGCCGTGCCGACGACCGTCACGCCCTTTGCCCCGAGGCCGGACTGGACTCTCTTTTCCATCAGCAACTGCGTGAAGACGGATTGCGTCGCCTCCGTTTCCGACTGGACACGGTGCCGCTGACGGGCGACTCGACCGTGGTGTTTCGCTCTGCCTTGCATTATTTCGACGACTACGAACGGGAGTTGGAATACCGGCGCACGTTCGTCATTCCGATAGACAGTCTGCACGGGGTGCGTGCGCAGCTTCTTAACCTTCGTGCCGAGACCGTCGGGGCACAGCTCTATTATCTGTTGGGTACGGTGGTGGGCTTCTTGCTGCTGGCTTATGGCATTGCCAAGCAGGTGGACACCATCCGTCGTCAGGACAAGCTGTCGCAGATGCGCGAGGACTTCTCCTACGCCATGGTGCACGACATGAAGACGCCTATCAGCACTATTCTGATGGCGGCGAGGAATCTGCGCAGTGGTCGCCTGGACGCCAAGCCCGAGCGCAAGCGCGAGCACTTCGAACTTTTAGAGAAAGAAGGGCTGCACCTGCTCGACCTGACCAACCGCGTACTGACCCTCTCGAAGATGGAGCATCACCAGCTGTTGCTCGACAAGGACTGGCATCCCCTGCGCCCCATGGTGGACGAACTGATACAGGTGTTCGAGGCCAAGGCGGCGAAGCCCGTCACCTTCAGCACCGACCTTCAGGCCGAAGCGGTCTATGCCGACATGGAGTTTCTGAAGGAAGCCCTTTCCAACCTGATAGACAACGCCCTGAAATACTCCAAAGACACGGTAGAAGTACGCATTGCTTCGTGTCAGGAGGCTGGTTACATTCGCATCAGTGTCCGCGACAACGGCATTGGCATTCCTCTTTCGGCCCAGCGCACTATTTTCGACAAGTTCGAGCGGGTGTTGCCCCGC
>CABROZ010000169.1 GCA_902472795.1 uncultured Bacteroides sp.
AGGATGTCGGCGGGCGTGAACTTCTCGTGGTCGTAAACGAAGACGTTGGCTCCGGCTATCCACTGTCCGTACAGTTTGCCCCATACGGCCTTGCCCCAGCCGGTGTCGGCAATGGTGAGGTGCAGGCTGTTGGGCTTCAGGTTGTGCCAGATGTAGCCGGTGACGATGTGTCCCAGCGGGTAGGTGAAGTCGTGAGCCACCATCTTGGGTTCGCCCGTGGTGCCGCTGGTGAAGTACATCAGCGAGATGTCGTCGTTGGTGTTGACGTGTTCGGGGCGGACAAAGGGCGCGGCGGCTTCGATGCCCTTATGGAAGTCGTCGTAGCCTTCGGGCACTTCGGGGCCTACGCTGACCAAGCGCTGTACGCTTGGCGACTCGGGCATGGCGGCGGTGATGTGGTCGGTGATGACGGTCTCGCCCGCGCAAACAATCACCTTGATGTCGGCGGCGTTGCAGCGATAGACGATGTCTTTCTTCGTCAGCAGGTGGGTGGCGGGGATGACGACGGCTCCCAGCTTGTGCAGGGCTATGATGCTGAACCAGAATTCGTAGCGGCGTTTCAGGATGAGCATCACCATGTCGCCGTGGCCGATGCCAAGGCTCTGGAAGTAGCTGGCCGTCTGGTCGGTGTAGCGTTTCATGTCGGCGAAGGTGAACTGTCGGTGTTCGCCTTTGTCGTTGGTCCAGAGCAGGGCGGGTTTATCGGGTTGTTCGGCTGCCCAGGCATCGACGACGTCGTAACCGAAGTTGAAGTTGTCGGGCACGTTAATCTTCAGGTTCTCTTTGAAGTCCTGTTGTGAGGTAAATGTGGTCTGTTTAAGAAATCTTTCTATCATAGTTGTTATAATGAAACATTAAGAATTAAGAATGAAGAAGCTGTTTGAATGAAGAATGAAGAACGAATAATGAGGAATTCGGGCAGTCAATCGCGCCGCGTGGAAATTCTTCATTCTTCCTTTTCAGTTCTTCATTTACATGATTATTGCCAGGAACCGTACGGTTTTTCCGTCCAGCGCCTTCATGCCGTGGGGCAGTCCGGAGTTGAAGTAGATGCTGTCGCCCGGATGCAGGGTGAGTTCCTTGCCGCCTATGCAGAGTTGCAGGGTGCCTTCGATGACGAGGTTGAATTCCTGTCCCTGGTGGGTGTTGTAGTGCATGGGTTGGTCGTTGGGCTCGACGGTGACGATGAACGGGTCGGCCTTGCGGTTCTTGAATCCGGCGGCAAGCGACTGATACTTGTAGGCTTTGGTGCGCTCTACGCTGATGCCTTTGCCGGCGCGGGTCAGGAAGTAGGTGTTCATCTTGGGTTCTTCGCCGAACATCAGGGCGTCGAGGGCGATGCCGTAGTGGCGGGCTATCTGTTGGAGCATGCTCACGGAGATGTCGTGCTCGCCCGATTCGGCTTGTTCGTACTCCTGGCGGTCGATGCCGCAATCGGCGGCCAGTTCTTCGGTCGTCAGTTCCATGGCGTCGCGCAGTCCGCGCAGGCGCTCGGCTATTTGTTTAATCTGTTCGTCCATAAGGAATATGATGATTAATGGTTAATGATTAATGGTAAATGGTTAATGATTAATGGTGGTTACCTTGTTTGGCTGTTTTGATGCTTGCTGTGATTATCTTCATAAGTTCTAAAGCATCTTCGTTTATACTTTCATAAGCATTTTGACTAATATAATCAGTCTTATGCAAGAGCTTCAACCAATATAAGGTTTCGTTCGTTTCCTTTTGGGCAATAGCCAGTTTATGTATGAAGTCCGATTTGCTTTCGCTATGTTCGCTTTCACTGACCATGGCTCCTATTGAAGTCCCGGAACGGAGAATTTGTTTGGAAAGAATCAGTTCTTTCTTTTCTTCATTCAGCTATTTGCATAGCTTGACTATCCTTATTGCAAAATTGAAACTTTTATCCTTTAACAAATTCATGGCAAATGGTGAATGGTAAATGATTAATGGTTAATGGTAAATGGTGAATGACTAATGGTTGGTGGCGATTTTTTTCATTGCGCAGCTTATTAACCATTTATCATTAACCATTCACCATTAAACAGCACTGTTTTTTACTGCCTTGATGAGTGCCGACGTGAATCCGTCGTGCTCTAAGCTGTTGATGCCTTTGATGGTGAGTCCGCCGGGGGTGCATACCTTGTCGATCTCGAGTGCGGGATGCGTGTCGTTGTTCAGAATGAGGTCGGCGGCGCCTTTGACGGATTGGGCCACCATCTTCATCCCGTCCTTGGGGTAGATGCCCAGCTCGACTCCGGCCTGCATGACGGCCTGGATGTACTTCAGGGCATAGGCGATGCCGCACGAGGTCATGGCCGTGGCAGCAGCAAACTTTTCTTCGGGCAGCAGCATGGCCAGTCCCATTTCGTTGAAGATGTCGAGCACCAGTTGTTGCTGTTCGGCACTGGCGTAGGCGCTGGCTATGAGGGTTGTGCTTTGCAGTTCGCTGATGGCGGTGTTGGGTATCAGGCGGAAGAGGGGCATCCGGGGACGTCCGATCAGGTTCCATATTTCGTTCAGGCTGATGCCGGCGGCGATGGAGATGAGCATCTGGTGTTCGTTCCATTCGATTTCGTTGAGTACGTCGGGAATCAGCCAGGGTTTGACGGCCAGCAGCACGATGTCGGCTTGGCTGGCGGCCTGACGGTTGTCGCAGGTGGTGCTGATGTCGGGCAGTTCGGCTTTCAGGGCTTCGAGTTTCCCGGTCGTGGGGTTGGACACTATGATGTCGGCCGTGCGGATGATGGTTCCCTTGGCCAGTCCGCGGGCGATGGCGCTTCCCATGTTGCCCGCTCCTATAATTGCTATTTTCATATCGTTGGTCAATTAAATGATATTCTCTTCGGGCAAATTTATACATTTTTTTTAGAATATGCTATCAAAATGCTGTCTTTCCTTCAGAAAAAATAGAAGAAGAGGGCGGTGCGGGGTACCTTGCTCAGGAGGCTTCTGAGGGGGGTGTGAGCGACGCTTGTGTGGCTC
>CABROZ010000170.1 GCA_902472795.1 uncultured Bacteroides sp.
ACTCATTTTAATCTTGGCAATCCGCCTTGACTTTTATTTTCCAAGCACATTCACGCCTCCAAGATAGTAACATCATTTAAAATCCAGCGAAAGCTGCCCGTCGCCCAACAGATTGAATGTCAGGCGGTGATAAGGTGTAGTGCCGTGCTCGGCAATGGCGGCGCGGTGTTTTTTGGTGGGATAGCCTTTGTTCCGGTTCCAGCCGTAGCAAGGGAACTCCTCGTGCAGGCGGTTCATGTAGTCGTCGCGGTAGGTTTTGGCCAGAATGGAAGCGGCGGCAATGGAAAGGTACTTGCCGTCGCCCTTCACCACCGTGGTGTGGGGAATGTCGGCATACTTCCGGAAACGGTTACCGTCGATGAGAAGATGCTGGGGCTGTATCTTCAGCTGGTCGATGGCACGGTGCATGGCCAGAAAGGAAGCATTCAGAATGTTGATCTGATCGATTTCCTGCGGCGAAACCACGCCCACCGCCCACGCCAGAGCTTCCCGTTCGATGACCTCGCGCAAGGCATAGCGCTGATGTTCGGTCAGTTGTTTGGAGTCATTCAGCAGTTCGTTACGGAAATCTTTGGGCAAAATGACGGCAGCCGCATAAACAGCTCCCGCCAGACAGCCACGTCCGGCCTCGTCGCAACCGGCTTCGATCAAATCAGGGTTCAGGTAAGGAAGTAACATCTGTCTCGTTTTTCTGGTTTCAGGAGGCAAAGATAGGGGAATAATATCAAAAAAAGGATGCCTGCCGGCATCCTTTTTCCTAACTCACGGAGAAAGATTATCAATATAACTTCACTCTACACAATCAGAACGCAGCATCCGTAAGTTGCTACTTCCCTCTTATTCCGCTTGCGCTCGTTAAACAATGCTAATCCTGCACCAACCAAGCCCTTCCATTATCCTTTATCTGCTATTTTTGCGAATATTACTAACTGAAATAATTACAGATACCATGAACAAAACTTGGATTTATGCCATCGGAATAGCTTGTGCACTGACGGCCTGCAAGCCGAGCACACAGAAACCGGCAAACGACTCACTGCTCAGCATCGACGTGAAAGGAGCCGCTGAGAAAAACGAAGAATTGAAAATAACCGACTTAGGCGAACAGATACGCTACCTGCCGTTAGAGACGAATGACTCCTGCCTGATAGGAAACAATCCGCAAATCATGGTGCTGGAGAAACAGGTGCTTGTCATGTCTGGCAACAACCTATACAGCTTCGACAAGCAAACCGGACAATTCCTGAACAGCATTGGTCATACCGGCGAAGACCCGCAAGGCTACACACAAGGCAGCGGGCTCCCCCGCTATAACGAGCGCAACGGCCTGCTCTACTTCATCCGCCGTCCCAACCAGTTGCAAAAATACGACCTGCAAGGCCACTATCAGGGAAAAGCCATCGTGCCTACTCCACCGCCCATGCCTACCGACTATGCTTTCATCGATACATTATTGGCCGGCTATTACAATAACATTGCCCAACAGAACATACACACCCGCTCGTTAGCCTTCTTCACCGAAGCAGGCGCACTGACCGACACTGTGAGCAGCCTGCTGCCTCCCCTGCCTGCCATGCAAATCAGCGACATCACTTCAATCGAAATCCATAAGTACGGAAACGCAGGAGCCATCCTGACACGTTTTCAGGACGGCACGTCGTCTGTCAGCATAGCCGGAGCAACCTCGTTGTGGAATTACCAAGGAGAACTCCGATTCAAGGATACGTTCAACGACACCATCTACGATGTTACGGCTACGGGACGGCTCACCCCAAAAATCATCTTCGACTTAGGCAAATACCGACTGAATCCGCAAGCGAGATGGAGTCCGTCCGATACCGACGGCAAGCTGCTTCCTGTCTTCGTACTGGAAACGGAACGGAACATCTTCTTCCAGTGCATCGAAGGGCTGACGGAGGCCCGCAACGGCGTTTACAACAAGCAGACCGCTACTACCCGCATGGGTAAAGAGGAAGCAGGCTTTGCCGATGACATCAACGGATTTCTGCCTTTCAAACCCAGCACATGCAGTGCACAAGGCGAATACGCACAAATCGTTGAAACCGGTTCCGTACTGAACTGGATAGACGAGCATCCCGAAGCCAAGGATCGGCCTGCCTTCGCCCCGCTACTGAAACTGAACGAAGACGACAATCCGGTCATCGTTCTGGTAAAATAAAGAAGCTATAGAACCAAGAAAAGCGGATAGCAACACCCGATGCCATCCGCTTTTCTATTACCTCACTGGCCTTACCACAGCTCAGAACACGCTCCAAGCCACCGTAAGCCCTGCCATGACGATGGCTACCATCGACATCAGCTTGATAAGGATGTTCAGGCTGGGGCCGGAAGTGTCCTTGAAGGGGTCGCCTACGGTGTCGCCTACCACGGTTGCCTTGTGAACATCGCTGCCCTTGCCACCGAAGTTTCCTTCCTCGACGTACTTCTTGGCATTGTCCCATGCACCACCCGAGTTAGCCATGAAGATGGCCAGGACGAACCCGCTGCTCAGGCCGCCAATCAGCAGTCCCAGCACACCCGGCACGCCGAAAATAATACCTGTCAGGATGGGAGCCACAATGGCAATGAGCGACGGAACCACCATCTCGCGCTGCGCACCACGGGTCGAAATGGACACGCAACGGGCATAGTCGGGTTCGGCCTCGCCCGTCAGGATGCCTTTGATTTCGCGGAACTGGCGGCGAACTTCGTCCACCATGTGCGCGGCAGCACGTCCCACGGCATTCATCGTCAGTCCGCAGAACAGGAAGGCCATCATGGAGCCGATAAACATGCCCGACAGCACCTTGGGGTTCATCAGTGTGACGTCGTAGTGGTGCATGAAGTCGAAGAACGTGGCGTCCTGCAAAGGCACGGACTTGTCGCCTACAAAGATTTCGGTCGTCCCGAGGCGGGTCAGCCCGATGCGGA
>CABROZ010000171.1 GCA_902472795.1 uncultured Bacteroides sp.
GAAAGCATCCCTACGGCAGCGATGCCAATGCCGTAAAGTCCGAGGCCTACGTTGCTGAAATCGAAGCCCGAAGCGAACAGGTAGGAAGCAATGATGCCCACTACCACCGCAATCACCGGAATGGCCGTGGAAAGCATGCCCAGACCGATGCCGGAAATGATGACCGTGGCCGGTCCCGTCTTTCCGCTCTCGCTCAGGCGTTGTGTGGGCTTATAGGACTGCGAAGTGTAGTATTCCGTGGAGCGTCCGATGACGATGCCCACCAGCAGACCAACGACAACGGAACACGAAATCCACATCCAGTTATCGAGCTTCAGCAACCAGAGGATGAAGAACGTGGCGATGACGATGAGCACCGAACTGAGATTGGTACCGAAGCCCAGCGCGCCGAGCAGGTCTTTCATTGTGGCATTCTCCTTGGTGCGTACCGAGAAGATACCGATGATGGAGAGCAGAATGCCCACCGCCGCTATCAGCATCGGGGCAATGACGGCCTTGTACTGCATCAGCGTATCGCCCGAGTGTATGAAGGCTGCCGCGCCCAGTGCCGCCGTGGCCAGAATGGAGCCGCAATAGCTCTCGTAGAGGTCGGCGCCCATACCGGCAACGTCACCCACGTTGTCGCCTACGTTGTCGGCAATGGTGGCGGGATTGCGCGGGTCGTCCTCGGGGATGCCGGCTTCCACCTTACCCACAAGGTCGGCACCTACGTCGGCCGCCTTCGTATAAATACCTCCACCCACACGGGCAAAGAGAGCCTGCGTCGAGGCACCCATACCGAAAGTAAGCATCGTAGTGGTAATGACGCAGAGTTTGTGTGTGGGTGTCAGCGCGTCGGCAGGTATCACGGCGTTCAGCAACAGGTACCAGAAGGAAATGTCCAGCAGTCCCAGTCCGACCACTACCAGCCCCATCACCGCACCACTGCGGAAGGCGATGCGCAGACCGCCGTTCAGCGAGCCGCGGGCTGCATTGGCTGTTCGGGCCGAAGCATAAGTGGCCGTCTTCATGCCCAGATAGCCCGAAAGACCCGAGAAGAAGCCGCCCGTCAGAAAGGCTACCGGCACCCAATGGTTCTGCACATCAAAGCCATAGGCCATGATGGAGAACAGAATGACCAGCCCCAGGAAGACCAGTCCCACAATCTTATATTGCTGTTTCAGGTAAGACATGGCGCCCTTGCGCACGGCCGCCGCAATCTTAATCATTTGAGGCGTACCTTCGCTCTCCTTCATCATCTGACGATGGAAATACCAGGCAAAGCCGAGGGCCAGCACGGAAGCTACCGGCACGACCCAGAATAACATTTGTTCCATAGCATTTTTGTGTTTTGAGGTTTGACAAAATAGAATGCGCTAAATATATGGAATTGAGACGGAATAAGCAAATATGTTTACCACTATTCTCATCGCGATGGCAACCGGGCAAATGCTAAAAAAACAAAAAAGGCCGTGTTTCCTTACGGGCAAGAGGGGCATTTGCCTATCTTTGCTCCACATAAATGGAAAAAGACAACCGCATATACAAGGCTGCAACGTGGATCATTGTCCTGCTTTTTACCATGTTGCAACCCCTCGGACAGTACGAATCGCTGCCCGACGATGTGGCTTTGTCCGACCGTCCTGAAATGCAGTTCTGTCAACAGGCGGCAACCTGCATCGACGAAGACACCATTCCCTATGCCCCTTCGGCAGCCAGGCTGCGCCACCAGACGACGTCGGCTTCCGGCCCGTCGGTCATCCTGCGCCGCGTTTCATCTCTGCCGGCCTCTCTCGGCCGGAAAACCTTGTGCACGCTCCCGGGCGACTACATCCGCCGCCGTTCCACGCTGTGCACCTATCAGCTTTAGACACAAGTTCCATCCTACAGCCTTTATTTTATCAACCGGACGGGCCTTTATCCTATCCCAAAGGCTCGCGTCCGCATGTTTCACTTAATACTCATTTTATGGGACTTGTACTTTTATATCTTATTCTTGCCCTTTCCGTATCTTTTCTCTGCTCCGTCATGGAGGCAGTGCTGTTGTCCACCCCCATGTCCTTCATCACCATGAAGGAACAGGCCGGCGCCAAGTCTGCCACCCTGCTCAAGCGGCTGAAGCAGGACATTGACAAACCCATCGCCGCCATCCTGTCGCTGAACACCATCGCCCACACCGTGGGTGCGGCGGGCGTCGGAGCCGAAGCCGTGAAAGTGTTCGGCGAAGCTTATTTCGGCATCATCTCCGCCGTACTGACCATTCTCATCCTTGTCCTCTCCGAGATTATCCCGAAGAGCGTGGGTGCCAACTATTGGCGTTCGCTGGCTGTGCCTTCAGCCCGCATCATCCGTGGCATGATTCTGATCTCTTATCCGTTAGTGTGGCTGTCCGAACTGATTACCCGTCTGGTGGCACCGTCGAAGCACGAGGCATCGGTGAGCCGCGAAGAGGTGTCGGCCATGGTGTCTATCGGTGCCGAGGAAGGCGTGTTCCAGAAGGACGAAAACCGAATGATACAGAACCTGATCAAGCTGGACAATGTGACGGCCCGCGACGTGATGACGCCGCGCGTAGTAGTGGCCGCCGCCCCCGAGGACACCACACTGAAGGACTTCTACCGCAACAAGCAGTTCTGCAACTATTCGCGCATCCCCGTCTTCCACAACAACGAAGACAACATCACGGGCTACGTGCTGCGGCAAGTCGTACTGGAGCGCCTGGCCGAAGACAAGTTCGACATGAAGCTGTCCGACATCGCACGCCCCATCCTGACCTTCCCCGAAAGCACTTCGGTCTCGAAAATCTGGGAAAAAATGCTTGAGAAGAAAGAGCACATCTCCATCATCATCGACGAATATGGCTGCCTGCGGGG
>CABROZ010000172.1 GCA_902472795.1 uncultured Bacteroides sp.
AACCGTAGAGCAGAAACAGGTAGCCGATACCTATATAGAAGCTGCCTTCGATGCGGAGATACTCTACGCCAATGGCGATGATACCGGTTTCGGAGGGCGGGACAAACAGCGACATCAGCCATGGCGACAGGACAAAGACGACAGCCGAAACCAGCAGGGCGAAAACGGTAGTCAGCACCACGGCGCTGCGGATGCCCCGACGGATGCGTTCGTGCCGGCCGGCACCGTAGTTCTGGGCGATGAAGGTGGAAAAGGCGTTGCCGAAATCCTGCACGGGCATGTAGGCAAAAGAGTCTATCTTGACCGCAGCGGCAAAGGCAGCCATGACGGCAGTGCCGAACGTGTTGACCAGGCCTTGCACCATCAGGATGCCGAAGTTCATGACCGATTGCTGCACGCACGTCAGGAACGAATAGGAAGCAATGCGGCGAATGGAACGGAAATCGGTCACGCGGTCGGCTCGCGACAGTCGAAGTTCGGGAAAATGGCTGCGTGTGTAGGCATACAGTCCTATGGCGGCTACGGTTTGCGCTATTACCGTGGCCCAGGCGGCTCCTTCTACTCCCATGCCCAGACCAAGCATCAGGGCAAGGTCGAGCCCGATGTTGAGGATAACCGATACCAGCAGAAATACCAGCGGTACGACCGAATTGCCTATGGCACGTAGCAGAAAGGCGTAGAAATTGTAGATGCAGACCGGTATCATGCCCAGAAAGACGATGAACAGGTAGTGGTAGGTCATCTGTTCGACTTCGGCCGGTGTCTGCAGTAAGCGGATGATGGGAGTCAGCAAGGTTAAAGAGGCAACGTTGAGCACGAGGGTGACACCCCCGACAATCAGCATGGCGGAAAAGATGCTGCGCCGCATGGCTGCCAGGTCGCGTGCACCATACTGCATGGAGAACACCGCGCTGCATCCCATGCAAAGCCCGATGAAGACTGATGTTACAAATACGATGAGGGCATACGACGAGCCAACTGCGGCCAATGCCTGGGCACCCAGCACGCGGCCAACGATGAGCGTGTCGGCTATGTTGTAGCACTGCTGCAGCAGGTTGCCCAGCATCAGCGGAAAGGCAAAGCGGAGCATGGTTCCCGTAATGCTTCCTTCCGTCAGATTCCCTTGATTGGTTATGCGCATCGGTGTGATTGTAAATTGTGCCAAAATTACGTCATGCGCACCAGATACACAAATGTTCGGAAGAAAGTTTTTATTCTGTCGGTAGTCGGCGTTGCAGTAGTTTTGCGGGCTGTTTGGCTCGTTTCAGGCTGACTATACTGCCAGTTTATTCTTGATGAAACAAGGTGAACTGACAGGCTTCAGGCTGTCGGGTGCTTAGGAAATCTGGCAAGCGTTCATTGTTGAATGCAAAGCTTTAGTAAGCTCGTGAAGCAATTAAACTGAATATTTATTTGGAATATATGCAATAAAGTTATACCTTTGCCGCCGAAAACAAATCATAATCAGATGAACCAGATGATGAAATTTACCTATAATGCGTCCTATCGGCCTGTCTGTCGCCAGAATGGTACAGACAGCCAGCAGACAGTGCATGTCCACTGGTTCAGTGGCTTTATCTAAGTCAGACTCTCCATATCATTCTTCTTAACGTTCTGCTCCTCCATGTTTTTCAGACAGGGTAGGGGCTGCTGCTTCAGGTTCCGCTATATCTATCGGAATCCGATGGGGAGTGTAGTATATCTTTTAATTCATTACCATTTTCTTTCAATAGAGTTATGTTCAGCATTATATCAACCATGTTGGCCGGTTTCGTTATCGGCCGCTTCCTGCACGACGGTAAGTTTCTTCATAACATCGAGAAGAGCACGTCGCTTACAATTTTTATTTTGCTTTTTGTGTTGGGGTTGTCTATAGGGTCGAATCGCCTGATTGTAGAAAACTTGGGCCGTTTCGGATGGCAGGCTGCGATATTGGCCGTTTTAAGTCTGTGTGGCAGCATCGTGGCAGCCCGCCTTGTGTTTCAATTGTTTTTCAGGAAAGGAGGAGAAAGAAATGAAGAATAGTTTAATAGTTCTCGCTATTTTTGCGGTGGGTTGTCTGGCTGGAGCTTCCTGGCATATAGAAGCCGATATGCATAACTGGTCACTTTACATCCTCTACGCGCTGATGTTGCAAGTAGGTATCGGGCTGGGCAGTAATAAGGCCTTGCGCAGCCAGTTGAAGCAGTTGAGTCCTAAAATGCTGCTGGTGCCTTTGGCTACCATTACAGGTACATTGGTCTTTTCAGCCATAGCCAGTCTGTTGCTGAGCCAGTGGAGTGTGTTCGACTGTATGGCAGTGGGCAGCGGTTTCGCTTACTATTCCTTATCGTCCATCCTGATAACCCAGTTCAAAGAGCCCTCTATCGGTCTGCAACTGGCTACAGAGCTGGGTACGATTGCTTTGCTGAGCAACATCATTCGCGAGATGATGTCGCTGGTCGGTGCGCCACTGATTCGGAAATATTTCGGTCGTCTGGCACCTATTTCGGCTGCAGGTGTCAATTCGATGGATGTTCTTTTGCCTTCCATCACCCGTTGTTCGGGAAAAGAAGTGATGCCGATAGCCATTTTTCACGGCATCCTGATCGACTTGAGCGTACCTTTCTTTGTGAAGTTGTTTTGTAGTCTGTGATGTTAAGGACGGTAATTTTTTCGTCAAATTACCGTTGGCGTCGTAGGCGTATTCACCGGCCTGCTTCACGGCATCTATAAACTCGAAGCCATTGTTGTAGGCCGTAGCGGTAGAAGCGTCATCCACCCGGTTCAGTTGGTTGC
>CABROZ010000173.1 GCA_902472795.1 uncultured Bacteroides sp.
GAAGTTATAGAAGTTATCACTCCGCTTTGCTCTGTTAGAAGTTAAAGCCGATAGTCTTGCAAAAGGGAAATTGGCAGTATCAGGTCTATTGGCCTTTAACTTCTAAGCCCACCATAGTGGGCGATAACTTCTTCTAACTCCTTTAACTCCTGCAAGTTTTGCACTTGCGAAACTTAAGTTACTTATTATAGAAGACGCATGAAAACGTATATTTTTCTTGTGGTAGCAGTGCTGTATGCGCTGTTGCCTGCCACAACCTTTGCTGAAGACTTGAACAGATCGGATGCCAACATCGTAGGGCATGTACTTGAGAAACATTCCAAAGAACACTTATCCTATATCTCCGTTTCACTGAAAGGTACCACCATCGGTACGCTGACCGACGGAACAGGACACTATTTCCTGAAGAATCTGCCTGAGGGGCATTTTACGCTGCAGGTCAGTGCAGTGGGCTATAAGACCCTGACACGCGATGTCGTACTGAAGAAAGGCGTCACGCTGGAAGAGAACTTCGAACTGGAAGAAGACCTCGTGGCATTGGACGGGGTAGTGGTGACTGCCAACCGCAGCGAGACGACCCGTCGTCTGGCTCCTACGCTGGTCAATGTCATGGACTTCAAGCTGTTCGAGCAGACCAACTCGACTACGTTGTCACAGGGGCTGAACTTCCAGCCGGGTGTACGGGTAGAGAACAACTGCCAGAACTGTGGTTTCCAGCAAGTACGTATCAACGGTCTTGACGGTCCTTATACACAGATACTGATAGACTCGCGCCCCGTGTTCAGCGCGTTGGCGGGAGTCTATGGATTGGAACAAATACCGGCCAACATGATCGAGCGGGTGGAAGTGATGCGTGGTGGCGGTTCGGCCCTGTTTGGCGCATCGGCCATTGCGGGTACCATCAACATTATTACCAAAGAACCGCTGCGCAATTCTGCCCAGTTAGGACATACCCTTATGGGAGTGGGCGGCCTTTCGGTGTTCGACAATAATACGACCATGAACGCTTCGTTGGTGACCGACGACCATAAGGCAGGCATTTACGTCTTTGGACAGAACCGTCAGCGCAGCGGCTTCGATTACGACGGCGACGGTTTCACCGAACTGCCCCAGTTGCGCAATCAGACGGTTGGCTTCCGTTCGTTTCTCAAGACGAGCACTTACTCCAAACTGACTTTTGAATACCATCATCTGCAGGAATTCCGCCGGGGTGGCAACTTGCTCGACCGTCCGCCCCACGAGGCCGACATCACCGAGCAGACCCAGCACAGCATCAACAGCGGAAGTGTGAAGTTCGACTACTTTTCGCCCAACGAAAAGCATCGCATGAACGTCTATGCCTCCATGCAGCACATCGATCGCGACAGCTACTACGGTGGCGACCATTCGCTCGACGCCTACGGTGCCACTACCGACCTGACGTGGGTAGTCGGTTCGCAATACGTTTACCACTTCGACCGTTGCCTCTTCCTGCCTGCCGACCTGACGGGTGGGGTAGAGTACAATCAGGATGCCATGCACGACAACATGTGGGGCTACAACCGTCGCATCGACCAGACGGTACGCATTGCCGGTGCTTTCTTGCAGAACGAGTGGAAGAACGACCGATGGAGTTTCCTTGTGGGCGGTCGTCTGGACAAGCACAACCTGATAGACCACGTCATCTTCAGTCCGCGCGTCAACCTGCGCTACAATCCTACAGAGAACATCAACCTGCGTGCCGCTTACTCCGTAGGTTTCCGCGCTCCGCAGGCTTTCGACGAGGATTTGCATGTGGAGAATGTAGGTGGCAACGTGTCCATGATTCAGCTGGCCAATGACCTGCGCGAGGAGAAGTCGCGCAGCTTCAGCCTCTCGGCCGATATGTATCACCGTTGGGGAGCCTGGCAGGGCAACCTGTTGCTCGAAGGGTTCTATACCGACCTGTCCGACGTATTTGCCCTGCGCGAGATTGGTACCGAGAACGGTATTCTGAAGAACGAGCGCTACAACGAGAAGGGAGCCCGTGTCTATGGCATGACGTTGGAGGGCAAACTGGCCTGGCTCAGCATGCTTCAGCTTCAGGCAGGCGTTACCTTGCAAAAGGCCGAGTACAAGGAAGCTCGCCGGTGGAGCGACGACGAGGCTGTCCCGTTGGAGAAACGTATCTTCCGTACGCCCGATACCTATGGCTACATGACGCTGACTTACAATCCCGTAAAGCCGCTGAGCATCGCTCTGTCGGGCACTTATACGGGCAGCATGCTGGTAGAGCACCGGGCCGGTTACATCGAGAAAGACCGTGCCGACACTACGCCCGACTTTTGGGAACTGAACCTGAAGGCTGCCTACGACTTCACGCTCTACGGCAACATCACCTTGCAAGTGAATGCTGGCGTGCAGAATCTGTTCAATGCTTATCAGAAAGACTTCGACCGCGGCGCAAAGCGTGACTCGGGTTACATTTATGGTCCCGGCTTGCCTCGTTCCTACTTTGCAGGAGTGAAGATCAGTTACTGATGCGGGCTGGTGAGGAGGTCTATTTTTTCGAAGAGTGTGCCGAAGCAGGGTATGCAGCCTTGTTTGCGGTACACTCTTCTTTATTTCTTACATATTGTAAGTTATTCTTATGGCTGATTAAGAAACAACAATGGAAGAGCTTGGTTATGATTGTTCATCTGCATTCCCAGTCGCTCACGGTTCCCGTCTCCGACGAGAAGGCTGCACCAATTGCATATACCTTGCGCGGATCGGCGGCATACTCGCGGGC
>CABROZ010000174.1 GCA_902472795.1 uncultured Bacteroides sp.
ACTCCTCCTTCCAGAAGGAGGAGAGCTTGAGATACCTTTGTTTTGACACACCTTCATGGGGGTGAGGCCCCTCCCTACAGATACCTCCCCAACGCCTTCTGGTTCCTGTAGATTTCGTCACCCGTCAGCTCTATCACGCGGTATCCGCGCTTGCCGCCCTGGCGCAGCGATTCGAAACCCTCCATCTTCATCACCATGCCGATTTTCACCGCACTCAGCTTCTGGCGCAGCCCCACGCTGATGCACGCCAGTATCTGGGCATTGGTCACGAAGATGCACTCTTGCCCTTCCAAGGGGCAGCGGTAATGCGTCATGATAAGTTCGTGCTCCAAGCACGGCACCTCAAACTGCTTGTTATGAACGTTCAGTGCAGCCATCTCGTCCTCCTCAAGCCAGTAGTGAAATCCCTGCTTGATCAGCGCATACGCCTGGGCATATACGTGTACATAGTCCACCGGATGCTCGTACGGGCTATCAATGCTCTCCACCTCGAAAGGCATCCAGCGTCGGTTACCGCTCAGGTCGTTCAGAAACTGTTTGTTGTTACTCGTGCCGCAGAAGCTGGCAATGTGCGGCCTCACTTCCTTGAAGTGGGCATACGCCGCGCGCTCGTTCACGTGCAGCATGGTGGTCAGCGCCTTCAGCTGGTTCAGCTCCTTGCTCTCCATCTCGTCCAGCTCTTCCAGGCACACCATGGCAAACTCCGACAGCGTCAGCATGTCATCCTTCGAGATGTTCCGGCTGTTGCTCTTCAGGTAGAAGTAGCGGCGCAGCTCCGGTGGCAGCAGGTTGTTCAGCCAGGTAGTCTTGTAGATGCCCTGTCGTCCGATCAGCACCAGAATCTCGTGGTTCACCGTCTTCTCGTCCAGCACCGACGCCAGCATGGCGACGAGCCATTTCTTGAAGAAACGGGCAAACAGATGTCCGTCCTCCTTCACGTGCACTTGTGCGGCCAGTTCCCCGATGTAGTCTTTTCCGTCCCATTCGGGCAGCGAGTCCACGTATTCACGAAAAGGGTCATACAGTGTTACGAAGTCCGATTCGATGATGGTTTGCAGGTCCTGCTTCCTTGCCGGAGCCACTTCCTTGCACATCTTTCGCCACAGCGAGTTCACCACCCGGTCTGTCAGGTCGTTGAAGTCCTTGCTTCCGGGAAGCGCAAATTCATATTTACCGGTCACCCGGTTTTTACGGAACGTTCCCTGGCCCGTCAGAAAGTTCTCGATGTCCTTCACCGAAGCAAGGGGCTGTTTCTGGAGACCGCTTTTCCCGGGCAGCGGTCGTTTCCCGTGTTCATCCGTCTGTTGGTAGCACGAACGTACGATGCCCTCCACGTCGCCGTCGTAGTCGGCAAAGCGTTCCTTAGCCCATTGGGTTGCGATGTCCTGCTCCACGCCATAGGCATTCAGCAAGTATCCCATCCGCATAATGTATTCATTATGATGATGCTCCACATAAGCGACGCCCTCGTCCGCCAGTTGCCGTTCGGCAGCCTTCACCGCCCTTTTCAGCAGGCTGTTTTTGGCAGCCCGTTTCGCCGGTGTCTGTCTCGCCGTCCTCTGTATCCCGAAGGGGGTTGCTCCGGGGTTGAAGAACACGTCCGGGTCGTGAGCCAGTCCGCTCAGTCGGGTGATGTTTCTGCATTTCTCGTCGGCCGTCAGTCCTGTCAGTTGGCAGTAGTGCCGGTTCATCGCTTCAAAAGCCAGGGCATGCAGTTCCTCTTCCGATCGCACGTTGCAAGGATCCGTCCTCTCGTACCGGCTGATCACCCGGATACCGGTTCCGCTGACGGTGACATATGCCATCAGCGTGTGCGCATCCTGCCTGATCAGCTGCAGGCACTCCGCCATCCGCTCTTCGGGCACGTGGTCAAAGTCGGCCAAGCACAACGACGTATATCCGGCGATGTGTTCCTTCCGTTTGCCGCCTTCAAATCGGACAGCCACGGCAAAACACGGACAGGCAGCCTTCTCGCGTGCAGCGGCAGTGTTCATGCGTTGTTGCCGGTAGTAGCGGTGACGTTCGGTATGTTCCGCCGTAGTGGCGTCGTTACGGATCAGTTCCACGATGTTTTCGATGGTAGCTCTCGTTGGTTGGGTGCTGGCGTAGCCTGAAAACAGGCTGATAATCAAATCTTTCATAATATTAGAAAAGATTTATTGCTTAAGTTTCGTCCGTGCAAGGCCTGCGGCAGTTCTATGAGTCAAAGGCCGGTTGGCACGAAGAACGGAGAATGAAGTCCCTTTCTTAACTTCTTCAATTCTCACAAAGCACGACTTGCCAGGCGAAACTTAAATGGGTTAATAATAAAAAAAACTGTTTCCGAAAGCCGCGTCTTGTTGTGGTTTCGCGCCCTTTCGTTGCCACAAATTAGAATAAAATTTTGTGAACAGCCATAAATGCCGGTACTGACATGTCGGTACTGGAGATGCAAAATATAACAATTTTTAGATATGTTAACCATACTGTTACGTACTCAGACCTGAATGGGCTTCCAACCTTTAATTAATAATTAAACTTTCGCAAGATCAAGGGGGAGTTGACGGGGTTACGAGTTGACGAGTTGACGAGTTAACGAGTTGATGAGTTGACGAGTTAACA
>CABROZ010000175.1 GCA_902472795.1 uncultured Bacteroides sp.
GAGCCACACAAGTGTCCCACAAACGACCTGCCGGAACTGCGTTACTTGATGTTTTCGCGGATCTTCGCCAGGTATTTCTTCATGCCTTCGGCATCCTTGTTGGTGATGATGTCCAGCAGTTGCTTCAGTTCGACGCGGATGTTTTCGACCTGTGCCGGCGTGCGCGGATTGAAGAGGATTTCCTGCAGCAGGTAGTCGTCTTCGTTCAGCAGTCCCTGGGCAATGGCCATGTGCTTCTTGAAGGTGGTGCCCGGTGCTTCCTGATGCTTCATCACGGCCGCAAAGACGAAGGTCGAAACGAAGGGGATGGACAGCGAGTAGGCCACCGTCTCGTCGTGCTCGTCGAAGCTGTATTCGAAGATGTTCAGCTTCAGCGTCTGATACAGGTCTTTGAAGAAGATGCGCCCCAGGTGGTCGCCTTCGGTGATGATGATGGCGTTCTCCGTGTTCAGGTGGTTGAGGCTGGCGAACGTGGGTCCGAACATGGGGTGGGTGGACACGTAGCGGAAGCCGCTTTCCTGATAGAACTTCTTCAGCCCGGTCTTCACCGAAGCGATGTCGCTCAGGATGCAGTCCTTGGGCAATACGGGCAATACCTGGCGGAAGGCGTCGAGGGTGTATTTCACCGTGGCGGCGTTGATCACCAGTTCGGGTTCAAACTCTTTTATCTCGTCCAGCGTGGTGAAGCGGTAGGTATTATAGACGAAGCGCAACTGGTGCGGGTTGACGTCGTACACGGCCGTCTCGTGCTGGAAACTCAGTACATCGTTGAAAAAGGAGCCCATCTTTCCGGCTCCGAGGATCAATATTCTCATAAAATGAAGAATTAAGAATGAAGAATTAAGAATGAAGAATGGGGAATGAAGAATTTTTCTGAGGGCATTCGGGCACCGCGCAGCCTCATTCTTCATTCCTCATTCTTCATTCTTCATTTATTAATGATTTCCATCTGCTGTCTTACACTCTCCTCGTGGATGGCTTCGAATACTTTCTTGATGAAGTCCGAATCCATGCCACACAAGGCACCCTGTGAGCCGCGCTTGTCCAGAATCTCGTTGTAGCGGCCGGTTTGCAGGATGGTCATGTCGTGCTCCTTCTTGTACAAACCGATTTCGCGGGCTATACGCATGCGCTTGGACAGTGTCTGAATCAGTTCGTTGTCGCATTCGTCAATCTGCTTGCGCAGTTCGTTCAGGTTCTCCGTGCTTTGGGTGTCCTTGCGGATGACGAGCAGGTTCAGGATGTAGTCCAGTACGTCGGGAGTCACCTGTTGCGAAGCATCACTCCAGGCAGCATCCGGGTTACAGTGACTTTCGATGATCAGTCCGTCGAAGCCCAGATCCATGGCCTGCTGGCACAAGGGAGCTATCAGTTCGCGCTTTCCGCCGATGTGGCTGGGGTCGCAGATGATGGGCAGGTTGGGGATGCGGCGACGAAGCTCGATGGGGATGTGCCACTGGGGCAGGTTGCGGTATATCTTTTTGTCGTACGACGAGAAGCCGCGGTGGATGGCTGCCAGCCGTTTCAGTCCGGCCTGGTTGATGCGTTCCAGGGCACCGATCCACAGTTCGAGGTCGGGGTTGACGGGGTTCTTCACCAATACGGGGATGTCCACGCCGTGCAGGGCGTCGGCTATCTCCTGCATGGCAAAGGGGTTGGCCGTGGTGCGTGCGCCGATCCACAGGATGTCGATGCCGGCCTTCAGAGCCTCGAACACGTGCTTGGCAGTAGCTACTTCGGTAGCGACGTACATGCCTGTTTCCTTCTTCACTTCCTTTAGCCAGGCCAGTCCTTCCACGCCGATGCCTTCGAAGCCTCCCGGTTTGGTGCGGGGCTTCCAGATGCCGGCACGGAATATCTTGATACCTTTGTCGGCCAGTTGGCGGGCGGTGTTCATCACTTGTTCTTCGGTTTCGGCGCTGCAGGGACCTGCAATCACCAAGGGACGTTTGTCGTCTATGCCCGGGAGGGCAATCTTTTCTAATTCGAGTTCCATAACGATTGGATTAAGCATGATGAATGAAGAATGAAGAAATTACCTGCGGTGGCATATTCTTGTTCTTACGGATTCATCATTGTAGGTTCTTATGTTTAATTAATTGTTTCTGTGATTTACAAATGAAGCTTTCTGAAATTCTTCGTTCTTCATTCTTTATTCTTCATTTTCTTTATTCTCTCCAGCGCCTCCTCCAGCTTGGCGTCTTTGCAGCAGAGCGAGATGCGGATGTAGCGTGCACCGTTCGAGCCGAAGATGAAGCCGGGGGTGATGAAGACGCGGGCCTCGTGCAGCACGCGCTCGGTCAGTTCTTCCACGTCCTTGCACGAGTCGGGGATGCGTCCCCAAAGGAACATGCCTACCTGCCGGTCGTCGTAGGTACAGCCCAGTGTGTGCATGATTTCTCCGGCCAGCCGGCGGCGGTTGCGGTAGTTGCGGTTGTTGCCTTCGTACCAGTCGGCGTCGGCGTCGAGGGCAGTGGCGGCGGCCAGCTGCATGGCGCGGAACATACCGCTGTCGATGTTGCTCT
>CABROZ010000176.1 GCA_902472795.1 uncultured Bacteroides sp.
CCGCCAGCCAGCAGCCAGATTTCCAAGTTAGTCATAGTCTATCTGTATGTTATTATTGTCAGAGGAATAATCGTATATCACAACTTAGCTTCCTGAAAGCCGGTCTGTTTTCAGAAAGGCAATTTGTAAGTGATGGTATATACCACCCCTATGGTACTTGAACCGTATTTTCCGAATCCGGGCACATAGGACGGGTCGCCATACGTTCCGGTTGTGGCCGACAGTTTGTACTTCATGCGTATCGACCATCCCATGTGCAGGTTTTTCCATATATTGGCTCGGACGCCCAAGCATATTTCTATCCATTGCATGGTTCCTTTCATTCCGGTGTAGTTGTAGGGCAGACTGCCGCCCCAGATGTCATCGGTCAGATTCGGATTGCCTACGCCTCCACCGTAGATGGGGTCGTCCAGTCCCAAGGCCTCAATGTCGTATTTGAAGTTGGTGATTCCGTAGCGTGCACCTACTGTGAACAGTTGTCCGTGCTGTTTCTTGTAGAGGGCATTATAATCCAGTCCGATGCGCAGATAGGGAGCCTGTGTCTTGTATCGGATACCCAGGTCGCCGCTTTCGTTACTGCTTCCGTAACCTAATTCGAGGGTGGGGAAGAAGCGGTGTTTCAGATCCACGTCGATGGCTACTTCGGAACTGATGTTGTCTCCACCCAGCACTTTGCTGCCGATTCCCCATAAGTCAACTCCTATCGAGATGCCGTTGTAAAGCGGATATTGAGGTCCTTCCTTCTCGTCCTTCTTCTCCTTTTTCTGTATCTTTTGCTTTGCAGCGGCCTGCATATTGGTGTTTTGTGCACCAATCGGTACCGAAAGCAGCAGACAGAGCAGCAGACTAATAGAATAACTTAACATTTTCTGTACCATAGATGCTGGCTTCGGGGGTTGAAATATAAATTGAGTCGAGTACGTGACGGGTATAGCTGCAACCTGTAAGGGATTGCTTCATCTGATAACCGCAGTCCATCGAGAGGAAGTAAGGCGTGTTGGTGTGCCTGAAGATGATGGTGTCGGTTTGCTCTGCACTGTAGCGGAACACCAGCACGGTCGAGTCCTCGGTATATCTCAGCGGCAGTGTCAGGTCTTTCACTTCCTTTTGGTTGTTGACGATGACGGAGTCGGTGCCGAAAGCAGTGATGGTAAGCGAGTCGAGCGTATCTTTATCCACCATGTTGGTTTCGGCGCTGATGGTGTAAAGTTTGCAGTTGAGCATGGCACGGGCGGCTTCCGAGCAGTCGGCCTCTTCCGAACAGGAAAGGATGCTGCCTGCTACGGGAAGCAGCACGGCACAAAGAATGATGATATGAACGAGTCTTTTCATTGTCAGATGGTTTTCTCTATTTGGTATTTGTTGCGTTCGGGGGCATTGCGCGATATCAGTTCGCCCAGGAAGCCGGCTACGAACAGCTGGGTTCCGATGATCATCGAAGTCAGTGCCAGGAAGAAGTAGGGCGAATCGGTCACCAGGCGGTAAGGCATGCCGTTGTGCATGTAATACAGTTTGCTGGCTCCTACGATGATGACGGCAATGAAGCCGAGCACAAACATCAGCGAGCCCAGCAGGCCGAAGAAGTGCATGGGTTTTATACCAAAGGTCGAAAGGAACCAGAGGGAGATGAGGTCCAGATAGCCGTTGACGAAACGGTTCAGACCGAATTTGGTCTTGCCGTACTTGCGTGCCTGGTGATGCACTACCTTTTCGCCGATTTTGGTGAAGCCGGCGTTCTTGGCCAAGTAGGGGATATAGCGGTGCATTTCGCCGTAAACCTCGATGTTCTTGATGACATCCTTGCGGTAGGCCTTCAGTCCGCAGTTGAAGTCGTGCAGGTTTTTGATGCCCGACACTTTGCGTGCAGTGGCATTGAACAGTTTGGTGGGAAGGGTCTTCGACAGGGGGTCGTAGCGTTTCTTCTTCCATCCCGAGACGAGGTCGTAGCCGTCCTGTGTAATCATGCGGTACAGTTCGGGAATTTCGTCGGGGCTGTCCTGCAGGTCGGCATCCATGGTAATGACCACATCGCCTTGTGCCTCGGCAAAGCCACAGTACAAGGCTGGCGATTTGCCGTAATTCCGGCGGAACTTGATGCCTCGCACTACGTCCGACTGGGCTTTCAGTTGTTCGATGACTTGCCAGGAGTGGTCGGTGCTTCCGTCGTTGACGAAGATGACTTCGTACGAGAATCCGTTGGCCTCCATGACCCGCTTGATCCAAGCGAAGAGTTCGGGCAGGGATTCTTCTTCGTTATATAAAGGGACTACAACAGAAATATCCATTTGTGTACGATTTTTATATTAGTATATTTTAGGTTGTCTATAAAACTTTGTTTTTTACTTTTTTACGCTGTTGCTTCGTTCTTCGGCCTTTTCATCACAAACAGGGCTGTAGGCAACGCGAGCAGCGCGCAATAGAAGATGTTCTGCGACATCAGCTGGAAGGTGATGTCTATCGGACTGAGGGCGCGTATGGAGTCGAGCGCCTCGTTCAGTTGCTTCAGGTATTCTTCTATCCC
>CABROZ010000177.1 GCA_902472795.1 uncultured Bacteroides sp.
TTATAAGGGGTTTTATGTTATACAACATAATAAATTCGAGAAAATCTGCGTTTTGTTAACTCTATTTAAGTATTCAGGGCGTTTTAGCCCTTTTTTTGCTCTCTTTTTAAGTGTTCAGGTGAGATTTATTCTACATAGAGCACCAGTCCTTTCAGATATTCGCCTTCGGGATGATAGATGTTGACCGGGTGGTCGGCGGGCTGGGTGAGTTGGTGCAGGATGCGTACGCTGCGTCCCGACATGGCGGCAGCAGTGAACACGGCCGTGCGGAAGTTTTCCTTGCTGACTGCCTGCGAGCACGAGAAAGTGAACAGGATGCCGCCCGGCCTGATTTTTTCGAAAGCTTTCACGTTCAGCTTGCGGTAGCCTTGAAGGGCGTTGCGCAGGGCGTCGCGATGCTTGGCGAATGCGGGGGGATCGAGGATGATGAGGTCGTACTGGTCGCCCATGCGGTCGAGGTATTTAAAGGCGTCTTCGGCATAGGCTGCATGACGGGTGTCGCCGGGAAAGTTCAGTTCCATGTTCTTGTTGGTCAGGTCGATGGCTTTGGCCGAACTATCGACCGAGTGTACCAGTCGGGCTCCGCCGCGCATGGCATAAACCGAGAATCCGCCGGTGTAGCAGAACATGTTCAGTACGTTGCGTCCGCGGGCGTATCGTTCCAGCAGGGCACGGTTCTCGCGTTGGTCAACGAAGAAGCCGGTCTTTTGTCCTTTCAGCCAGTCGATGTGGAACTTCAGGCCGTATTCGGTGGCTACGTTGTCGGTACTGCCTCCGCGCAGGAACCCGTTTTCCGGGAAGAGATCGGCTTTGAAGGGTAGGGTCGTTTCCGATTTGTAGTAGATGTTGTCGATCTGACTGCCCATTACTTCGGTCAGCGCGTCGGCTATGGTCATGCGTTCCAGGTGCATGCCGGCAGAGTGGGCCTGCATCACGGCGGTGCGTGCATAGATGTCTATCACGAGTCCGGGCAGGTTGTCGCCTTCGCCGTGTACCAGCCGATAGGTGTTGTTGTCGGGTGCTCCGGCTATTCCGATGCTGCGTCGCATGTCGTAGGCTGTTTGCAGTTTCCGTTTCCAGAAGTCGGCGTCGATGTTTTCTTCCTGATTGAAGGTGAGCACCCGTACGGCTATACTGCCTATTTGCCAGTGTCCTTTGGCTATGAATTCGTTCTTTGCAGTGTAGATTTCTACTACTTCGCCTTCTTCAGGTTCTCCTTCCAGGCGTGCGATGGCTCCGGAGAATACCCACGGGTGGAACCGTTTCAATGATTCTTCCTTGCCGGGCTTCAGATATACTTTATACATGTTTGCTATTTAGTTTATAGGGGTTTCTGGTTGTTGAGGTGTGGCAGGCGGTGTGTCGGGTGCTATTTCGAAGTCGCCCGTCTGTTTCAGTTCCTGCAGTTTGTTGTAGATGTTGAGGCATGCCCAGGCGTCGGTTGCCGCGTATTGCTGTTGGGGGACGGTCAGTACGTCGGCTTCCCAGTTGGACAGGCGCTGGCTTTTGGATATTTTTTCGCCGAACAGGATGCCGTAGATCTTCTGGAGGCTTTTCTCCTGGATGCCGAAGGGGCGTACGAATTCCTGCAGTTCGATGCAGGCATGCTGTTCGAAGGGGGCACGCTTGTGCAGCATCATGAAGTCGTCTTTCAGTGAAAGGCCTACTTTTGTGATGTTGGGGTTTTCGAGCAGCAGGATGACGGGCAACGTCAATCCGGTCAGGTTGAGGCGGAACAGGAAGCAATGCTCGTCCGACGCGATTTGCAGCAGTGCCACTTTATAGACGTGGCCTTTGGTGAACGAGGGGCGGGTTTCGCTGTCTATTCCCAGCAGCGTACAGGTCTTCAGGTAGGATACGGCTCTTTCGGCTTCCTGTGGGGTCTGTACGATGTGTATCTGCCCGGGGAACGAGGCTTTCGGCATGTTTTGCAGTTCTTCTTTATCGATGGTTCTTTTGATAAGCATAATTTCCGTGAGTGTTTAAAGGTAGTGTTGGGTGTCGTCATCGGATTCGTATGTCTCGTCCGATGGGTTTTCGTCCTCTGTGTCTGTTTGTGCATACTTCACGTCGTGCAGTGCACGCAGGGTGTTTACTAATTTTTGTCCCCAGTAGAGTGCGAAGTTTTCCTGACAGATGGCCAAGGCGTCGTTCATGGTCTGGTTCAGTCCTAACCGGAAGACGAAGATGAAGTCTTTGATGTCCTGATAGATGTCGGCCAGGTCTTCGGAGATGTATCGGGTGACGGGTTGGTCGCTGTACTTCATGTCGGTGACGAATACGTCCAAATAGTCGTCCTTTTCGGCCATGATGCCGGCCAGGTTCATGCGAATGATTTCGTATGTCTCTTCCGTGACATAGTTTTCGGGGGCTTCATCGCCCATTGTTTCGCACTTGGGCATCATGGCGGCTTTCAGGTAAAGCAGGGGCAGTATTTTCAGGGAGGTATCGACGAATGTGGCACGTTTCATGCCGTCGGCTTGCTCGAGAAATTTGCAAAATTCGGCAG
>CABROZ010000178.1 GCA_902472795.1 uncultured Bacteroides sp.
TATTTTATTTATTATATTATACTCTTGATAAATCAATTATCAAGTCAAATTGACACACGAATTATGGAAAGAAGAAAAATCAATGTTCTTATTGAACGAGGGGTTGACGGCACCTATTCAGCCTTCATTGCTGACAACAACTGCGAATTCGGTTGTATCGGAGAAGGAAAGAGCGTTGAAGAAACAAAAAAAGATTTCTTGGCTGCCGTTGACGAAATGAAAGAAGTGTATCACAAAAATGGAAAAGAGTTTCCTGATGTAGAGTTTAATTTCACCTATGACGTAGCGTCTTTTCTTAATTATTATGCCTACGCTTTTACATTGGCGGGGTTGGCGCGTATTACTGGCGTCAATCAAGGGCAGTTGAGTCACTATGTCACAGGAAGAAGAAAACCCTCTAAAACCACTGTGGAAAAGATTGAGCAATCTCTGCATGCGTTTGCAAATGAGATAGGCGAAATCAAATTTGTATAACCCGAAAATGTGCAATAAAATGGATAATCCCGCCGAGAACAAACGGCGGGCGTTTTTTTTATTCTATCCGATAGAACGTCCCCTTCATCACCTTGTCCAGTCCATCGGGAGTGACGCTGGCCTCGATCTTTTCGCAAATGTACTTCTTGTTGGCAATGAGGAACACCTTGTTCACGTCCGGCAGGCGGTCGGAAAGAAAGCTGATGGTGAACGGTATGTTGGAGCGGAATATTTTCAGTTCGGCAAGGCGCCTACCAAGGCTGTCGGGGCAAACATCGTGCAGACTCAGCGAATAAGGACGAAAGTCGGTGGTCTGATTGCCGGGCTTCAGGTTGTAGTCGGTGAAAGGAAGTGCGTACTGCCAAGGGTACGTCTGACCCTGATAGGTGACGTTCATGGTGACCCACTCACCGGTGCTGAAGGCCACCTCCATCGTCGTGTTCTTCTCTTGCTTTTCGGGCAGTTCTACTTCGCCCTCAATGGCCTGCTGGATGTCGAACTGCTCATCGTTGACCACCGTAACATGATAGCCCACCTTAGGCAGATAAACATTGAGCGGAGCAAAAGGAGCCACAAAACCGTAATCGTAAGGCGACGACCACAGGCCGATGTTGTACCACACCATCTGTGCCGGGACAATTCGCAACGTCGTATCGGTGCCGGTGTCGTCGGCATTGCGCACCAAGTCGTCGTACAGATTCACTTCGAGCAGAGAATCGCTGCCCGAGTCGTTGCGGTAGTTGATGTAATAGCGTTCGCCCGCACAGAACATCACAGTTTTGCGCTCGTCGGCATCCATCGAACTCCACGCCTGGCTGAGCTGGTCGTAACTGTCGAAGTAGCGTTTCACGGCACGTTCGAATATCACCCGATCCATTTTCAAGTATCCGTTGTCGCTGTGCGAAGGAAGGTCGTAACCCACATTGCCGTCGGTCAGGTTCTTGTCGCCACTCTCCTCCTCTATCTCGGTTTCGAACTCATCGAGCAGCTTCGATGCAGGGATAACCGTCATGTCGTCGTCGCGAAAATAGGCGTTCAACGGAACCAGGCGTACGGTCTTGGTGATTTCATCGACCACGGTGACCACCATCAGGAAGCGTTCCAGTTCGTCGAAAAATTCCGATATCGTCCAGTGCGGAAGGGCCTGTGCTATCTTGCGTGTGCTGACGGAGTTGCACACATAGACATTGCGCAGGAAGTTGCCATCGAAAAAGCTCTCGTCGAGTACGTAGCCGAATGCCTGCACCACCTTGCGGATGACAACCAGCAGATAGGGCTGCACACAGCGTTGCCCATATACGGGTACCAGGGCGAATTTGTCGGTACCGAATTCGTACATATTATAGTTCTGCACCTTGTCCGATCCGTCGTTGTAAACAACCGGCAACCATACGACATCGACCTCGTCCACCGAACCGAAGTATCTCGACTTGTCGGAACCGGGCTTCCAGGTACGGTCGTGGTAAGAATCGGGATCGTCCACTGTGCCCAGATCCAACTCGTCGATATAGATGTCTTCGTTGGTCAGGATGTTCAGTTCGGCATTGCCCGATACGAGCTGCACCCTGGCCACCTCGTCGCTGATGGAAAGCAGAACTGCACTACCATTCAGCAGCGTCCGTGCTCCGGACAACAGCCGGGCAGGCAAAATAGTCTTCTGTTTGCCGACATCGAGACGGTGGATGTTGCCGAAGATGCCACTGTTCTCGGGCATCGGCAGGTCGATGTCCAGCGAGTAGGCGGAGCTGCTGGTGAAGTACGGGTTCTCACAAGTCAGTGCGATGCTGAAGTCGGCCGGCAGCCACGCCAGTCGGTTATTGATGTAGAGTTCAGTCATGGTTGCGGTGTCTTGATTTGTTGTTCTGTATTTTTGTATACTCCTTCTGTGCCTCGTTGATGCCGCCCTTGCCGGTCAGGTAGGTTTCGGCAGTGATTGGTTCGTCCAGCCGCTGCTTCAACCGCC
>CABROZ010000179.1 GCA_902472795.1 uncultured Bacteroides sp.
GGGTTCGACCTCGGGAGCAAGACCTCGGAAACCGTGATTGCCGTAACAGCCATCGTCTTTGTATTCGGACTGCCGCTACTCATCATATTCGTAGTATTCTTCTTCCGCTATAAAAACCGGAAAGCCAAGTACCGCCTGGCGGAACAGGCCCTGGCCAGCGGACAGCAACTGCCTGAAAACTTCTTCAAAGAAGCCGCAGCAACGGATATCCGCAGCAAAGGCATCAACAACATATTCGTCGGCATCGGACTGTTCATCTTCCTTTGGGCCATTACCGGAGAATTCGGTCTCGGATGTATCGGCTTGCTCGTCATGTTCACCGGCTTCGGACAATTGGTGATTTTCTACAGCCAACAGAAGAAGAACGAAGAAAAATGAGTCAGATGGGTGACATATCGTTAGTCGCACAGGTCGTGGTGTTTCACAACACCAGGGCCTTCGACCAGTTGGTAAAGAAGTACCAGTCGCCCGTGCGGCGGTTCTTCCTGCACCAGACCTGCGGCGACAGCGAGTTGAGCGACGACCTGGCACAAGATACGTTTATCAAGGCCTATACAAACATCGCTTCGTTCAAGAATTTGTCCAGCTTCTCAACCTGGCTCTACCGTATTGCCTATAACGTTTTTTATGATTATATTCGCAGCCGGAAGGAAACAGACGATTTGGATACGTACCGAGTGGACGCTCAATGCAGCACACTGCAGCAGGACGTGGGACAGCACATGGACATTTACCGTGCCCTGGCCACACTGAAGGAAATGGAACGCACCTGCATCACGCTCTTCTACATGGAAGACCAAAGCATCGAAAAGATTGCAGGTATCACCGGATGTCCGGCGGGAACGGTAAAAAGCCACCTCTCGCGGGCGAAAGACAAAATGGCTTCCTACTTAAAACAAAATGGTTATGATGGAAAATGATGATAAACTCCTGACTTCATTCTTTGCCGAACACCGGCAGGAAATAGCCGATAACGGGTTCAGCCGCCGCGTACTGCGACATCTGCCCGACCGTAGCCGCCACTTGGCGCAGATATGGACAGCATTCTGCTTTACTCTGGCCCTCGTACTGTTCGTCTCCCTCGACGGAGTGCAGCTGATACTGGACACCTTGCGCGAAACCTTCGATACTGCCATCCGGAGCGGAGCTTCGGAGCTTGACCCCAAGTCGTTAATCATTGCCGGAGTGGTATTGCTCTATTTCGGTTACCGCAAGATTTCATCTATGGCATAGTTGTTTTTCAATGATAAATCGTATCTTTGTCCCCTCATAAAACTAACTAAGAGGAGAAAGTTTTGAGAAAGATTCTATTCATCATATTATTCGTTTTTTCTATTGGGAATGCCGGGGCGCAAGCAACAAGCGATTCCATTGTCATGAATTACTTGAAGGAAATGGGCGCCCCCGTCACTTATAACAATGAAGTGAAATTGCTGATGACCGGCCATGACAAGTTCGTCGATCTCTTCGAGAATATCCGCCATGCCCGGCATCATATCCATTTGGAATACTTCAACTTCCGCAACGACTCCATAGCCAATGCCTTGTTCAGCCTTCTGGCAGAGAAAGCCAAGGAGGGAGTTGAAGTCCGCGCCATGTTCGATGCCTTCGGCAACTGGTCCAACAACCAACCATTGAAAGAACGCCATCTGAAATCCATCCGCGCCCAAGGCATCGAAATCGTTAAGTTCGATCCTATCACTTTTCCCTGGGTGAATCATGCCATACACCGCGACCATCGGAAAATAGTAGTGATTGACGGCAAAATAGGTTATACCGGCGGCATGAACATTGCCGACTACTACATCAACGGATTACCTAAAATCGGTAAATGGCACGATATGCACATACATCTTGAAGGAGATGCCGTGCGCTATCTGCAGGGCATCTTCCTGACCATGTGGAACCGGGAAACGGGACAACACGTAGGTGGACCTGCCTACTTCCCGGATACTCAGCAACTGCCCGACAGTATTGCCGAAGAAATAGCCATCGTGGACCGCACGCCACGCGAAACACCACGCTCCATCAGCCATGCCTATGCAGCTTCCATACAAGCCGCACAGAAGAGCATCCGAATCGTGAATCCTTATTTCGTTCCGACCAAATCAATCCGCAAGGCAATCAAGAACGCACTGAAAAAAGGTACTGAAGTGGAAATCATGATACCTGCCGTGTCGGACATAGCCTTTACTCCGGATGCCTCATTCTACATAGCACACAAGCTGATGAAGAAAGGAGCCAAGATATATCTCTTCAACGGCGGCTTCCACCATTCCAAGATAATGATGGTAGACAGCACTTTCTGCACGGTGGGTACTGCCAATCTCAACAGCCGCAGCCTGCGCTATGACTACGAGACAAACGCTTTCATCTTCGACCCCAAGACC
>CABROZ010000180.1 GCA_902472795.1 uncultured Bacteroides sp.
GGGCGGCGGAGCTAAAGTGTGCACGCTGGTAGCCATGGCCGAGACAAAGGGGTTGTTGCACAAGGCCGTAGCCTTGAGTGGAAACATCACGGGGGCAATAGATAACAATTACAGTACCGAACTGGGTAAATACATCCTAAAAGAGGCAGGTTTACCACCTTCGCAAATAAACAAATTGCAAGAAATACCTTGGCTCGACTACATCGTCCTGGCCAACCGAGCAGCCGCTAAGTATGACAAGCAACTAGGCGGCAATGGCATGATGCGTGGTTCTTTTGGGCCTGTGGGTGATGGCTTCCACATCCCGATGGATACATTTTATACCGATCCGGAAGCTCCCTCGGCCCATGTCCCCATGCTATTCAGCACCACTACATGCGAGTTCTCCATAAGCCGCGACAATGCTACCCTCGAAAAAATGAATAGAACGCAACTGGTGGAAATGGTGGACAAAATGAAAGGTAAAAACGGTGAGAATATTGTATTGGCTTATGAAAAAGCATTTCCCGACAAGAAACCTATTGAATTGCTCGGCTTGATAATGAGCTCCCGTGAGAAAGTGATTGAAGCCATCAATGCCAAGGCACAACAAAGCGCACCGGTCTATTTAGCATGGTTCGGCTGGGAGCCACCCTTATTCGACGGGCGCATGCGTTCCTTCCATTGTCTGGACATCAGTTTCTGGCTGAAGAATACCGACGTTATGCTTACCCATACGGGGGGAGGCAAGCGTCCGCGCGACCTCTCCACGAAGATGACCGACGCTTTACTGAGCTTCATGCGTACGGGTAGCCCCAATTGCACAAGCCTGCCTGAATGGCCGCAATATACACCGGACAAGGGAGCCACGATGATGTTGAACGACCAGTGCGAAGTAGTCTACGACCCTGACCGCGAAGCACGCAAAGTGTTAACAGAGTAAACCAAGCATTTTTCCTATTGTCCTATTAGAGTAGGACAATAGGAAAGGCAATACATATCGGCTACCATCCGGTTGCTTCCGTACCATGAGATAGCTGTCTTATTTATAATCTTAAAATTAATTCCAATGAAGAGTAAATTCATTTTAACAGCATTTTTTTGTGTTTGCGGCATAATGCCTATGGCAGCACAATGGCAACGTACGCCTACCCCTAACGACACGCTCCAATCAGTCAAAGTGCTGAGTGACGGCAGGATAGCATTGAATATCTACGCACCCCAAGCCAAGAAAGTAGACATCGAGGGTGACATTATTCCTTGGGGAAAGAAGCCAGATGTGATGAAATCGGTCTCTGGTGTATGGACGGTGACCGTACCTCCAGTAAAAGCTGGAGCCTACCGCTACCACTTTATAGTAGATGGTGTGAAAGTGTTCGATCCCAAGTCTCCCGAGGCACATGAAATCTCAGCCGTACTGAAAGTGGAGGCAAAAGATGGCGATTTTTTCTCCATGAAGGAAGATGTTGCCCATGGTGCAATAGCTCAACGTTATTATCACTCAAAGACTCTGAAGACTACCCGTCGCCTGCACGTATGGACGCCAGCGGGTTATGAGAAAAGTGTGGAAAAATTGCCGGTGCTCTACCTGATACATGGCGGAGGTGATACTGACCTTGCTTGGCCTACGGTAGGCTGCGCAGGCAACATACTCGACAATTTACTAGCCGAGAACAAAATGCAACCCATGATTGTGGTGATGCCCAACGGCTCCATTGCCACAGAAAACCTAATGGACGAAGTACCTCTATTTGCCAAAGACCTGATGAATGACATCATCCCTTACATCGAAGCCAACTACCGTGTACTGACCGACAAAGACCATCGTGCCTTAGCAGGCCTCTCCATGGGCGGCATGGAAACTTTGGAAGCAGGCTTGAATCACTACAAAGAATTCGGCTACTTATGGGTATTGAGCTCTGGATGGTTTGAGACGAACAAGAAAATGTACGCCGAACGCAGCACCTACCTCAAGACCATCGCTCAAGACTTCAACCACACAGTGCACGCCTTGCATTTCACGCAAGGTGGTCCAGAGGACATCGCTTACAACAATTGTAAAGCCATGCTGAAACTGTTTGACGCAGCAGGTATCAACTACAAGTACAGCGAAGCCCCCGGTGGACACACGTGGTACACGTGGCGCAATGACTTGTACAACTTGGCACAACAGTTATTTAAGTATTAAACATGACAATTATCATTGCAAAATACCGAATTACATCCTATTATTAACTTTAATCCCTCCCAGCAGTTCTCCATCCCAAGCTATAAAATTAAGTTTGGAAAATTATATCGTATATATACACATCACGTCACTTACTTACGCAAC
>CABROZ010000181.1 GCA_902472795.1 uncultured Bacteroides sp.
ACAAAAGCCCTCGAGTTTGACGGCAAAAGCTGACAGGTTTGGCGACAAAAGCCGGCGGGTTTGGTGACAAAAGTCGGTGGGTGGCACATCCGCGCACCAAAGCTTTTGGCTGCCTTCGGATGAACGAACGAAAGCAAGCTTGACACAAACAAAAGGTCAGCGCAGACGCAAGCGGTCGCCCACCTCGGGCACGTACTCGTCGGCATCCTTACGGTTCATCTTGTAGAGGTTCTTCAGACGGATGCCATACTTCTGCGAAATGCTGTGCATGGACTCGCCGTCGCGCACGATATGGACCGTATAAGGCTTCTGAGCCTTCTTGTTCTTCTTCTTCAGATAGATGATATCGCCTGCCTCGATGGTATATTCCTTGTGTAAGTCGTTGTAATCGACCAGCTTCTTCCAGCTGATGTCGAACTCACCGCCCAGCAGGCGGAACGTATCACCGTCGCGCGCCACGACGTAAGCCAGCCCGTTGGCTATATACACCTGATGCGGATTGGCCAGCCAGGGCTTCTTCTTCAGCTCCTTGGCCCAACGCCGAGCCTCACGTTTGCTCATGCCCTTGGTGTCGTACTTATACAGGTCGTAATCTTCAATGATGGTAATCAGGCGGTTGGCATACGACGGATCGGTGGCATATCCCGCCTTCTTCAGTCCACGGGCCCAACCCTTATAGTCGGTAATCTTCAGCTTGAACAGGAAAGCATACCGCGCACCCTGCGTCAGAAATTTCGAGTGATCCTCGTACGACTCTTCCACCTTGCGGTAGGCACGGAAGCATTCGTCGCGGGCATCATCGTCGTGATAGACCTTCCGCCCGCGCCAGGTATTGTGGCACTTGATGCCGAAGTGATTGTTGCTCTTGCGGGCCAGCACACTCTGCCCGGCTCCGCTCTCTAACAATCCTTGCGCCAGGGTGATACTGGCAGGTATTTTATATCGGTTCATCTGGTCAACGGCCAGCGAAGAATATTGCCTGATGTATTCGTTGTAGCGTGAATTTCTGCGCTGTGCCGAAACAGGCAGAAACAGAATCAATAAAGCCACGAAGGCACACAGTCGGAATGTATATTTCATTTCTTTACCTTGATTTGGACGCAAAAATCTGCAAAAGAATCGAAAAAAACAATCCTTTTACTATTTATTAGCTACCCGAGGAAGCATTAATAAGGTAAATTGGCTACATTTGAGACCAAGTTTTAAAAAATACAATCACCAAACAAGTATGAAGCATAAACGCTATTTTATGGGGGCGGCCGCCATGTATCTGCTGTTGCAGACATCCTGCTCCAGCATGTTCTATTCCAGTTCCAACGTACTGGAAAAGATCAAACAGGACATGTCGCCTCAGGAAATCTCCGGAATACTGGGAAAACCGGAATACCGGCGTCTGGACCACGGACTGGAAGAGTGGGAATACCGGAAAATGCTGAACCCGCTGGACAATGAAGCAACCGTCATCATCGTGCGCTTCGAAAACGATCAATTAGTCTATATGGACTCCTTCAAGGCATCGGAACGCCAGCCGGCCATGACCGAACCACCCGTTACGCCCTCCCGGAAACCATCGGTAGTCATCGTCCCGGGACATGCGGCACGACCCGTCACCGACACGCAATTCAACGACTTCTACAACAAGGTGAAGGCACGTCCCTTCAAAGACGAACAGATGAAGCTGATACGTGCCGGAGCCGACAACAAGTATTTCACCTGCCGGCAATGCGCCCGCATGATGTCATTGTTTGCCTTCGACGACGACAAGATGAAAGTGCTCCGCATCTTTGCATCCCGCATCGTCGATAAGGAGAATTATGAAACTGTAACCAAAGCCATCGACTCGCTATTCAAACAGGATGAAGCCATGAAACTGTTGGGAGTATGAACGATACCTTCCGGGCAGCTTTCTCCATCCCCATCATTCAACCATAAACCCCTTACCCCATGAAAGAACTGAATATACACATCAACGTCCACGTCTATGCCTATGACGAACTGGACAACGCCGACCGCGAACTGATAGACAATGCCCGCGAAGCTACGCAACGCAGCTATGCGCCCTACTCCCACTTCTCGGTAGGCGCCGCTGCCCGCCTGGCCGACGGAACCATCGTCTGCGGCAGCAATCAGGAGAATGCCGCCTACCCCTCGGGCCTCTGTGCCGAACGGACCACCCTGTTCTACGCCAACTCGCGCCATCCCGAACAACC
>CABROZ010000182.1 GCA_902472795.1 uncultured Bacteroides sp.
GACGGCATGATTCAGATCGGTGAATTTCAGCGGGTCGCGCAAGAAGAAGACGGGGGTGTTGTTTCCAACCAAGTCCCAGTTGCCTTCGTCTGTATAGAACTTGATGGCAAATCCGCGGATATCGCGTTCGGCATCGGCAGCTCCACGCTCTCCGGCTACGGTCGAGAAGCGTACAAAAACTTCCGTCTCTTTGCCGATCTGTGAGAAGATGGAGGCTTTGGTGTAGGGGGTAATGTCATGAGTTACGGTAAATTTGCCGAAAGCTCCCGATCCTTTGGCGTGCATGCGGCGTTCGGGAATGACTTCGCGGTCGAAGTGTGCCAGTTTCTCCAGAAACCATACATCTTGTAAGAGCATCGGCCCCCGGCGTCCTGCGGTGGCTACATTTTGATTGTCGGCTACAGTGCTCCTGCAGCAGTGGTCAGTTTCTTAGTTTTCATACCATGTTACGTTTATAGTTAGTGAATAAAGGGTATACCGATGAAATGGTCCAATTGAGTTTTGTCCTCGTCGGTGAGGCGTCCGGTTTTCGATTTCAGAAAGGGTACAGGGCATGTTTGGGGAATGTTCAGTGTCCGTTTCATGCGCATGTACATACTGCCTGTCCTGAATCGGTAAGTGGTGAAAAGAAGCGTACGGTCGGCCTGCACCAGCTGTTGTATCTGCCGGCTGAAGTCCTGCCATTGCTTGTGCGGATGTTGTCCGATGATGAACCATCCGCAGGTCCAGCAGCCCGAAATCAGAAAGTCGCATCCTGCCAGCTTCTCCGGTGTGGCATCCGACACGGCACTCAGACTGACACTCAGGCCTTTCGACCAAAGGTACATGGCTATTTCGCGGGCATAAGCGGCCGTTTTCCCTTTGTGGCTGTAATAGAGGACGACGGCTTTTCGGTTGTTCGTAAAGTGACCGTTTATCTTTTTCATCTTGCACATTATTATTGTTGCTGAACAAATATATGGGGGAGCGGGTTATTTCTTTATATTTGCAAGATTCATTTTTTCGATAAACCTTATAGGCTAAAACGATTGAAACATGGAATTACGCCAACTGAAGTATTTCAAGGAGGCTTGCGAGCGGCAGAATTTTTCGGAAGCGGCTCGCGTGCTTCATATTTCGCAAAGTACGCTTTCGCAGCAGATCAAACAGTTAGAGGATGAACTGGATGTATTGCTTTTCGACCGCATTGGCAAGCGCATTGTTCCTACCGAGGCAGGTCATGCCTTTTTGCCTTATGCCGTCCGGGCCATTCACGATGCGGAAGACGGCCGACAGATTATTCGCGACTTGAAGGGGATTGAGACAGGGGTGCTGCGTATCGGTGTGACTTACAGCATGAGTCCGCTGCTGATTGTGGCACTGAAGCTTTTCTCGCAGGCCCATCCCAAGGTGCGGGTAGAAGTCACGTTTGCTACTTCCGAAGAACTGTTGAAGCGGCTGGACGGTAGCGGTCCCGACTTTGTACTATCGTTCAAACCGGAAGGGGTGGAAGATGAGTTTGAAACGTTGCCGCTTTTCTCTTCGCGTCTTAACTTCATTGTCCATCGTTCGCACCCGTTGGCCGAACTTTCGTCGGTCACGTTGAAGCGTCTGTCGCAGACGCCGCTGATATTACCGGCGTGTGGGTTTGCTACAAGAAAGAAAGTGGAAGAACTGTTCCGTCGGCATCATATGGAGCTTACGGCTTCAGTCGAAATGGACGACGTCCATACCATCATTCATGCGTTGAGGAGTGGGCAGTGGGGAACCATACTGACACAGGCCGCTGTTCGTGGTGAGCCCGACCTGATGCAGATTCCGATACTTTGCAATGACCATCTCACTTCACGCGGCTTTCTGTTCTGGCCACAGGGTACTTATCGGAAGAAGTCGGCTCTGGCTTTTGCCGATTTTCTGCTGAAGGTGGCGGGTGGACGATGAGATTTCTGTTTTGCCTTTGGTAAAAAAAGAAAGAGGGTACATCCATACAGGATGTACCCTCTCTTTTATTGATTGCTTATAGCTTTTTCGATTAGAGCTTCGGACCAGCAGCAACCAGCTTCTTACCGGCTTCGTTGCCAGTGAACTTAGCGA
>CABROZ010000183.1 GCA_902472795.1 uncultured Bacteroides sp.
CCGGGGACACAAGGATTTTCAGTCCTTTGCTCTACCAACTGAGCTATGACACCATTGCTTATCTTTCGATTGCGGGTGCAAAGGTAAGCCTTTTTTTTGATACTGCAAACTTTTATCGGAAAAATGTGTAAAAAAGAAGAGCTCTTTCATGAAAAGTGACGTTCGAGGGAAGCTGGCTACAGTTTATTGGGAGAGAGGAGCTCCCTTTACGCGGAACGAGGCGAAAATCTTTTGAATCAGTTTTTCGGCATCGGATTGGCGTTGATAGAAGTCTTCAATGACAAATAGTTTGAGCAGGTGCATCCGTTTGCCGTCGGGCTGAATTAAGTAGTATATGCGTTCCTGCAGATAGATCCATCCTTTGTCTTCACTGTAGTTCTGTCCTTTGCGGGTGATGAGTATCAGTTTTTGTCCCGGTTTAGCCTTCAGTTCAGTACGCTTCACATTGCTCACTCCGGAGATACTGTTGTTTCGTCGGATTTCTTCTTCCATGTCGGCCATTGTGACTGCCTTTCCGTCTCGTCGTTCGTAGCTTTGCAGGAAAATGCCGTATCCGTCGAAGAAGTTTCCTTTTTTAGGTGAGTTCCATTGGAATACGTACAGGTGATAGGGGCCGGCATTGCGTTCGTAGGGAGTGCCGTCTTTCTTTTGGAGGCTTCCCGGTTCCCAATCGCTGGGGAGGGTGATGCTGTACAGTTTGTTTTCAATGACTTTTTCAGCCTTTCCTGTCTTGTCTTTTGCAAGGGTGGGGGCGCTCATTGTCAGTAAGAACAGCGGTATGGAAAGGTAGAGTAATAGGTTTTTCATGTTGGAATGTCGGGTGAATGTTGTCGGTGGGTATTATAGGTATGATAAGAAAAGAGGACTGTCTAATGGCAGTCCTCCTATAATGGTTTTCATCAGCTTGCTTATCAGTCGATGTTCGGGTTGATGCTGTGCCATTGGTCGATAGCAGGCAGAACACCCATTTCGATAACTTCGTCACGCAGTGTGCAGAGGTGCTTGTAGCTTTCCTGCAGTTTGGCTTCTTCTTCGGGAGTACCCTTCAGTTCTTTGTAGTGAACGCCATCCTTTGTGATTTCAGTTTCCATAGCCATCATGATGTGGTCGAAGCCGTGGCTATATACGTAAGTACCTGCAGGCCAACGGAACGGTTTTCCACCCATAGCGGCAGCAATCATTTCGATAGAAACGTATGCCGGGCTCTGGAAAGAAGAACGGCCGCGCAGGGCGATGATGTTGGCACCACCTTTGGTAACCTTAGTCTGGATTTCAGCCCATTGTTCCTTTGTCAGTTCGGGAGTACCGATGATGTCGAGCAACGGTTTGCCGTCAACTTTGGCAGTAGAAGCGTAAACGGCCATCTGTTCGCCGTGGCCACCGTATGTACGGCAGTTTTCGATTTTATCGGGAGACATGTGGAAGTGCTTGGCCAGTTCGCTGCGCAGACGTGTGCTGTCGAGGGCAGCCAGTGTAGTAACCTGAGAAGGTTTCAAACCGGAGTACAGCAGTGTGATCAGACCGGTGATATCGGCCGGGTTGAAGATAACAACTACATGTTTTACATCGGGGCAATATGCTTTTACGTTCTTTCCGAACTCTTCGGCGATAGCGGCGTTACCTTTCAGCAGGTCTTCACGAGTCATGCCGGCTTTACGGGCTGCACCACCTGAAGATACTACGTATTTGGCACCGGTCAGGGCTTCTTTGATGTCGGAAGTGAAAGTCAGGTTCACGCCTTCGAAGCCACAGTGGAACATTTCTTCAGCAACACCTTCCAAACCGGGAGCGTACGGATCGTACAAGCAGATGTTCGGAGTAAGGTGCATCATGATGGCAGTTTGAGCCATGTTCGAACCAATCATACCGGCTGCGCCGACGATGGTCAGTTTCTCGTTAGTTAGAAATTCCATAATCTTTTATTTTATTTAAAAGTGAATATAAAGGTCTATTTTATATTTCCGGCTACAAAGATAATAAAACTCGCTCACATACGGATGGATTTCAGAGGAATAATGCAAAGTGCTTGGACGA
>CABROZ010000184.1 GCA_902472795.1 uncultured Bacteroides sp.
GCCAGCAGGCTGGTCATTTCCACTTCGTCGTGGTGGGCACCGATGGCGTTGCAGATATCGGGTTTTTCCTTGAACTTCTCGGCCAGCTTCATACCATAGAGTGCGTGTGGCAGTTCGGGCTCTTCGTCGGGTACCTTGCCGATGTCGTGCAACAGTCCGGCACGTTTGGCTTTCTTGGGGTTCAGTCCCAGTTCCGATGCCATGACGGCGCACAGGTTGGCTGTCTCGCGGGCGTGTTGCAACAGGTTCTGTCCGTAGGATGAACGGTATTTCATCTTTCCGATAATGCGGATCAGTTCGGGGTGCAAGCCGTGGATACCCAGGTCGATGGTGGTACGCTTACCGGTTTCGATGATTTCTTCTTCTACCTGTTTGCGTACTTTGGCTACTACTTCTTCGATGCGCGCGGGGTGGATGCGGCCGTCGGTCACTAATTGGTGCAGGGCCAGACGGGCTATCTCGCGGCGTACGGGGTCGAAGGCGGAGAGTACAATGGCTTCGGGGGTGTCGTCCACCACGATTTCCACACCGGTGGCAGCTTCCAATGCGCGGATGTTACGGCCTTCGCGTCCGATGATGCGTCCCTTGATTTCATCCGATTCGATGTGGAATACGGTGACGGAATTCTCGATGGCTGTTTCGGTGGCTACTCGTTGGATGGACTGGATGACGATGCGTTTGGCTTCCTTGCTGGCGGTCAGTTTGGCGTCGTCCATGATGTCGTTGATGTAGGACTGTGCCTGCGTTTTGGCTTCTTCCTTCAGCGATTCCACCATGCGTTCTTTGGCTTCTTCGGCCGAGAGTCCGGAGATGGCTTCCAGTTTTTCTATTTCCTGGCGTTGCAGGTGGTCCAGTTCTTCTTTCTTTTTGTCTATCACTACGAGCTGTGCCTCTAAGTTTTCCTTGATGGCATCGGCTTCCTGTTTCTTGCGCTGCAGTTCTTCGTGGCGCTGGTTCAATACCAGTTCGCGTTGTTTCAGCTTGTTTTCGGCTTGTTGGATTTTCTGGTTGCGGATGGCTACCTCTTTTTCCAGGTCGGCTTTCTTGTTGAGGAATTTTTCCTTTACTTCGAGTAACTTATTCTTTTTAATCACTTCCGCCTCTGCTTCAGCGTCTTTCAGTATGCCATCGTATTTGGATTTCAGCCCGTGTTTGAAGAACATGTACGAGGCGAATCCTCCGATAAGGAAGCAGGCAATGGATACTACTATTGTAACTACTGTCATTTTTAATTTGTTTTTTAATATATAAATAAAAACGCACTGCATAAAAGTCTGCCTTTATCGGCAAGGCAGACTTTTGCACAGTGCGTGGATTTTCTACTTAATAAATAAGGTGTACTTTGAAGGTGTGTATGATGCGGATTACGGTTCTCTGAAGTAATCTTCCAGCACCTTTGTCAGTTCCTTTATCTTTGTTGTATAGGGCTCGGTGTCGTTGCGCTGTTTCTGTTGCAGGTTTTCCAGCGAGAACTGATAGGCCACCATGGCTATGATCCGTTCGGCGGAAACGCTCTGATAGTGTTCGCGATACGCATTGAGCCGTAAATCGACCTGCTTGGCGGCTTCGCGCACCATCTGTTCGTCTTCGCGGTTGATGGTAAGCGGATAGGAAGCTCCTGCCATCTGCAGGTTTATTTTTATCTTATCGTTCATACATCTTCTTCTTTATTCATTCAACAAAGCGATGCATTTATCGACTTCACGCACTAATTTTGACAATCGCAGCTTCGTCTCTTTTACGTCGCTGCCGTTAAGGCTGATTGCCGTAGCTGTTTTTAGGTTCGTATAGC
>CABROZ010000185.1 GCA_902472795.1 uncultured Bacteroides sp.
GGGCGGCGGACAACGCACCTGCGGCGAAAACAAATCGCGCACCAGCCTCGACCTGCCCGGTCGGCAGTTGCAACTGCTTCAAGCCATACAAGCCACGGGCAAGCCCGTCGTACTGATACTCATCAACGGACGCCCGCTCTCCATCAACTGGGCAGACAAGTTCGTCCCCGCTATCCTCGAAGCCTGGTATCCCGGCTCCAAAGGCGGAACAGCCCTGGCCGACATCCTCTTCGGCGACTACAACCCCGGTGGAAAGCTGACGGTGACCTTCCCCAAGACCGTAGGGCAAATCCCCTTCAACTTCCCCTGCAAACCTTCTTCACAGATAGACGGCGGTAAGAATCCGGGACCTACGGGCAACATGTCACGCATCAACGGAGCACTCTACCCCTTCGGTTACGGCTTGAGCTACACCACCTTCGAGTACTCCGACCTCGACATCACCCCCCGAGTCATCACCCCGAACGAGTCTGCCACCGTCCGCCTGAAGGTGACCAACACCGGCAAACGTGCCGGAGATGAAGTAGTGCAGCTCTATATCCGCGACGTACTGAGCAGCATCACCACCTACGAAAAGAATCTTGCAGGCTTCCAGCGCATCCACCTCGAACCGGGCGAAGCCCAGGAGCTGTCCTTCACCATCGACCGCAAGCACCTGGAGCTTCTGGACGCTGACATGAAATGGGTGGTGGAACCCGGCGACTTCGTGCTCATGGCCGGCGCCTCTTCCGAAGACATCCGCCTGAACGGAACGCTGACCGTAGAAGACTACCAGACCCGTGCCAAAGCCATTGAAGCCCAAAAACCAGCAAAGCGTGTGAGTGCCAGCACCAACCCAGAGGATGCCGAAAACGTGCTCGACGAAAAAATCAATACCGCATGGCAAGGAAATAAGGGAGATTATATTACCTTTGCCTTAAAGAACGGAGCCAAGGTAGATAAAGTTGCCATTGCCTTTACACGTGACAACAACCTGCCGGCAACCTTCGAAATCCAGCTCTCGGGCGGTGGCGGACAGTTCCTCACCGTATATTCGGGCACCGTCAGCGAATACGGCAAACTGATTTCCTATCCGTTCAAAGGCACTACCGCCAGCGACCTCCGCATCGTGCTGAACGATGACCGCGTCAGTATTGCCGAAGTTAAATTTTAATGTGCTAATGTGCCAATATGCTAATGTACCAATGACCATGCAACATATACAGCGCAGCCAATTAGCACATTAGCATATTGGCACATTAACACATTAAATTAATGAAAACACTTCTTTTCTGTATGCTCGGATTAGGTTTGACAGCATGTGGCTCTTCTCCAAAGGGCACTAACGGTGACCAGGACGAACTCGCCATGCTAATAGGTACTTACACGAATGGCTCAAGCAAGGGTATCTATACCTTCCGCTTTAATCAGGAGACGGGAACAGCCGTTCCGCTCAGTTCAGCGGCATTGCCCAATCCCTCCTACCTCGTCCCCTCGGAAGATGGCGAATTTGTCTATGCCGTCAGTGAAATGAACGACAGCACAGCAGCCCTCAGCTCCCTTGCCTTCGACCGGGAAACGGGAGAACTGCGCCTGCTGAACACCGTTCCCACCTTCGGCGCCGACCCCTGCTACGTGGCCACCAATGGCCGGGAAGTGTTGACTGCCAACTACAGCGGTGGAACCATGTCCGTCTTTCCTTTACAGAAAGACGGCACTTTGGCTCCTGCAGACACGCTCTTTCAAGGCTCTGCCACCGGTCCCGACGCCATACGGCAAGCCACTCCCCACA